>JABFRB010000009.1 GCA_013141385.1 Bacteroidales bacterium
CTGTCCGACAAATTTTATTTCCTTATTTTTGTCCATGTTGTTGTTTATTTCGCAAAAACAAACTTACAACATGGGGTGAAACCTTTGGGGAGTAACCCCTTAATTATTTTTTAGTCGTTCAGTAGTGAATCTATATAATTAAAAACAGAAATCTTTAAACAGAACCCTGATGATTTTTAAAATAAAATACTAAATTTGAAACAAACTAAAAACTAGGTTTTCATAAACAATCTAGTAAAATTTGATATCTTAACTAAACAAACAATGATTATGAAAAAGAAAATTGGCTTTTTTTTATTGTTTTTGATGTTGCATTATGTGAACTCTTTTGCACAGGATGAATGGAAACCTCAAACCCATTTTACAGGGTATATAAATTCAATTGTTGAATATTCAGACCATTCTAGTGTAAGTGTAATAGGTGTGCCAACAGTAAAACATAGAGGTATTGGATTAGCACAAGCGGGTTTTTTGGCTACTTATAAGCCTTTGGAAAAACTCGAGATTAAATCAACTCTAGTATATAGCCCATGGGTGAGAAGTATGCACGATGTTGTAGTAGAAACATTTGGACAATATGCTTTTAATCAGGGTTTTAAACTTGGTGCAGGAAAATTTCTTACCCCATTAAGCCCTTCAAACTTATATTATTATGCCCCACTAAACCCAAGTGGTGTACTTCCTATGGTTGTTTCTCACCATATGTTTTTTCCCCAAAGCATTAGTGGAATTCAAATTGCAGGTTCCTTTGGTGAAAATCTAAGGATGAACTACAATGCCACTTATGGTAATTATTATATTACGGATCATCTCGAGGGTGGAATTATTGGCATTCAGGGTCAAGAAGAAATTGCTCAGTATGCAGGGCATTATGAAGTGTATGAAGGAAATATACCTAAATCATACTTAGGTGGATCTGGAAGATTATCTTTCGATTTTAAAGAGATAGGAACCTTGGGATTAAACATATTTGAAGGTACAGAATCGAACTTGGTGATATTAGATGCAGCCACAGGTAACGTATCAAGCCTTGAAGAGGCTAAACAAAGATCACTAGGGGTTGATTTGCATCTTAATATCCAAAAATTCAAGTTAAATGCTGAATATTGGAATGCCGATTTAAAAACCACAGAAAGTACTCCAATTTATTCTCTAACATACAAAGGATACTATGCTGAGTTAACCTATGATGGTGGAGCTTTTAAGCCTTGGGTGAGATATGAATATATTGAGGATGCAAAAGCACTTTTTACGGATGGTTCTCTAGTTGATTTGCCAATGACTACATATTCGGGTGGTATAGCCTATCGTCCTTTCTACGAAACTATTTTTAAGTTGGAATATAGAAGAATTTTGGTTGAGGATCACCAAAAAACCCCTTTACCCAATTTTAAAGACTACAATTATTACTTGTTTTCATTTGTATTTTCATTTTAAAAAAAAAGACTATGCGAAAATATATTTTTTTATTAATGATATTGGCTATAGGAATTACAGCTAATGCCCAAGGCTATAAAGTAATTGTAAACCAATCCAATTCAACTAGTACCCTAAGTGAGGATGAGATTTCAAAGCTCTTCTTAAAAAAGAATACAAAATGGGCTGATGGAAAAACTGTTGATCCGATTGATCAGGTAGCTAGTTCGGGGGTAAGAAAAATATTTACTGATGGAGTGCATAAAAAATCGGTAAGTGCTATTAAGAGTTATTGGCAGCAAGCCATTTTTGCAGGAATCGGCACACCACCCTTAGAAAAATCAGATGACGAGGAGGTTATAAAATATGTCAGCCAAAATGCAGGAGCTATAGGGTATGTTTCTGCCGGTGCTAATATATCTGGCGTAAAAGAACTTAAAGTATCAAGATAATGTTAATTTTATCTAACAATAAACTAATAGGCTGTTTGTCAGTATGATTATAGTATTGCTATGTCTTTTAAACATGGTATTTTCTTTTGGTTTTCAGTATTGTTGAACATTGTTGCTATGTTACTTAAAGTCCCACAATATTTAACTAGCATTATATTGAAATTCTTAATATTTAACGTATATCTAATTAATCTTAAATAGATAAAAATGATTGAAAATTTAAAAATTAGGCAGAAATTGATGCTGTTCCCAGTGTTATTTATTTTGCTAATAATAGCTGTTTTTTTCATTTTTCAAACTTCAAATTCCAACTCAAAATTATTGCTGAATAACATTCAAAATGGCTACATGCCGTATTTGGAAACAGCAAATAAACTAAATTATGAGCTAATTAATTTGCAACGTGAATTTCAAGATGCTGTATCATCAACTGATAATGAAAAATTATTGGCTACCAAAGAAAAATATAATGCAATATTAAACATGCTTACCAGCGCAAAAAGCAATATAATAGGACGCGATGGAGCGATTAGCAAAATTGAAATTCAGATTAAAGATTATTACAATCTTGCGTATAATACTTCTAGTTCTATGATTCGAGGTGAAATCACCGAAGAGCTTAGTAAAAGTATTAGCAAAATGGTTGAGGATTTTAATGCAGTTAAAAATGCATTAAATGAACTCGAATTGTCTAGTAAAAAGGAGAATGATAATGCATTTACTTCAACAGGTGAGAATTTTAAAAGTTCTTTCAGGAATATTATTTCCTTGCTAGTAATCAGCTTAACTATTTTTTTGATAATATCATTTCTAATCACTAAGTCACTAAGTCAATCTATTCAATATATTAGTAAGCGACTTATTCATCTTTCCGAAGGAAAATTATATTTTGACGAAGAATCAACTTTTAAAATAAGACGTGATGAGATTGGAGAAATGGTTTTGGTCACAAATCAATTAATTGATAAGCTAAGATCTGTTTTGGCTGATGTGCAGGTTGGTATTGAGGCCATGAATAATTCCAGTATTGAAACAAGCGAAACATCTGAAAAGTTGTCCGAAAGTGCAAACGAACAAGCGTCATCTGTTGAAGAAATAGCTTCAACGGTAGAGCAAATTTCTGCTAATATTTCACAGAATAGTGAAAATGCGCAAATTACTGGAAAAATATCCGAAGAGGCCAGTAAGGGAATAAAATTAGTGTCAAATCAATCGCTAAAGGTAGTAGACGCAAATAAGGCAATTCTAGACAAAATTGGAATTATCAACGATATCGCATTTCAAACTAATATACTTGCTTTAAATGCAGCAGTTGAAGCCGCTAGAGCGGGTGAGCATGGCAGAGGGTTTGCCGTAGTTGCTAGTGAAGTTCGAAAATTGGCTGAAAAAAGCAGAACTGCAGCTGAGGAAATTGTAAATCTAAGTAAAGAAAGCTTTAGATTATCATCCGAAGCGGGGAGAATTATGATGGAAACGATTCCTGTTGTTGAGAAAACAACCTCGCTTGTTCAAGAGATTGTTGCGGCAAGTATTGAACAAAACAATGGAACAAATCAGGTCAATAATGCTATACAGCAACTTAATAGTTTGACGCAACAAAATGCCGCAGCATCCGAAGAGTTATCTTCAAATGCATCACAGTTGGATTTACAGGCGAAAAGTTTAAAAGAGTTAATCTTATTTTTTAAATTTCGCAGGGAATGAAATAATAATGTTCGTTCTTAGAGTTGAGATTATTATTCGAGTAAATTTCTTTTAAAAAGTTCTAGCTTTGCTAGAACTTTTTAAATTAGAATTAACCCTAATTGAATACACATTTCACATTTTAAAATTATGGGAAATATCCTGCTAGATTCTAACGTTTACGCCTATCTTATACTTCCTTTGCTAATTTTCTTTGCTCGAATATGCGATGTGACAATTGGTACAATAAGAATAGTATTTGTATCGAAGGGACATAAGCGAGTAGCTCCCATTTTGGGATTTTTTGAGGTGTTTATTTGGATTATAGCCATAAGCCAGATTATGAGTAATTTGAATAATTTCATTTGCTATTTTGCCTATGCTGCTGGGTTTGCCACAGGCAATTACGTTGGTTTGCTTGTTGAAGAGAGAATAGCAGTTGGAAATCTGATGATTAGAGTTATAACAAGTAAAGATGGTGACGTACTTGCTAAAATTCTTAATTCACATGGCTTTGGAGCTACAATTGTTGATGCAGAGGGTAGTAGCGGGAAGGTGAATATTATCTACTCTTTGGTTCATCGAACTAATATTACTTCGGCATTAAAACTAATAAAAGATTTTAATTCCGAAATATTCTACTCAATAGAGGATATAAGAGATGTAAATTCTGGAATTTTCCCAGAGAAAATGCCTTTAAATTTCAGATTTTGGCGGGTGGGGAAGTAATTAATCTCTTATAAAATTAGGTAGATTAAAAGGAATTTCAATTGAGAGTTCAACTAATCCAGCTACTTTACCTTCTTTAAACCAAGGTGCTTGGTATATTATCTTCTTAATTCCTGCTTTTTCAATTGTGTAAACATTTGTTTCCCCTTTATCCATTAACTTTGTAATAGTTTCTTGTGATTTAGGAGAATGACAGTTATTCAGGCTTTTACCAACCAAATCAAGCCCACCCCATTTTTCAAAGGTTTTACCTGATTTTTCGTTCATGTAGATAATGGTACCATTAATATTGCTAACCGTTATTGCACAGTTAATAGTTTTAGCCCAAGCCAGTATATCATCCATTGGAGTCATTTTTAAAGTACAAAAGTAGTATAATAATGATATTGATAATTTTTAAAAGTCAATGAAAATCGAATATTTAGAATCTTTTTAGGGGGAAAAAAAGGATGTTTCGAATTTTTGAGACACTCCTTTGTGTGCTAGGCATGGCACTGAACTAAGGCGAGTAAGTCTCCGATACATCGTATTTGACCGGAAATATTAAAGATGGACAAGGGTGTTTCCCGTGAGGAGAAATCAGAAGGAAGTCCTTAGCAAAATCGAAGTTCTGACGTACAAAAACCAGATACAAAGCCTTAAGTTATTTGGTCAACCGAGCGATAGCTTGAGAAAAACCTATAGTTAAACGGTAAAACAAGGCAGATCAGGCAGGATGCGAAGAAAGTACAGCGTCTTACCTCAGGAGATCTTACAGTCTGTTGCAAGAGCGACTATCTGTTTGGCGACAAACAGAGAATAAACAGTAAGAAGTCAGTAGAGGTCATAGTATCCGACAAGCCGTTGGAGAAGGACTGAATCGTTAAACGTAAGGGACAGACAAGAGGTTCTCTTGTATCAACAGAATGACAGCTGGACAAACTGATTATAATGAGCCTTAACAATGGAATTTTCTTCATTGTTAAAACCGTTTAAGGAAACCGCGGTGTGTTAGAGTACGCAGGATGGTGTGAGAGGACGAGGGAGTAATCCTCATACTTATTCGATTTTGTACTCTACCTGAGAAGTTTTCCAAATATTCAATTCTCAGAGGCTTAAAAAAACTTTTGAGACAGCTTCCGAACTTCTGTTAGTTTTTAGTAATAACTACTTTTCAAGGAGTACTAATCTTCGTTTGTTATCTTCTCAATTTATTCTGAACTATTCTCACAAATATATCATTATTTAGGAGTAACCTTGAATAAAAGGAATAGATATGAAATCAATAAAACGTTTGCTCTAGGAGTAAAGAGGTTCGTTTATTATAGTGGGTTCTGCCCCACTTTTTTCTTTTTGTCACAATAAAAGGTCAGTTCATATTATTGACTATAACAGGATTCAATTTTGCAACTTTCTTCCCCTGAAGTATATCTATACTAATTTTAGTGTCAATGGGTAATACATTTCTTTGAAACAAAAGGATAATCATTGATCCACCATAAGCAAAATGTCCCATTAATTCTCCTTTTTTTACGACACTACCATTGTCTTCCGAAATGTCTTTAAATTTTGGTTCGAAATTAATGGAGCTGACATCATCTAAACCTACTGTAATCATTGCAACATACCCGTAGCTTATTGTTTTGAAAATATAATATCCACGTCGGTAAACCTCGAAAACAGAAAAGTCAGAATTGTATCCCAAGTTTTTATTTTTAAAAAAATCAGGAAAATTTGGATTGCCAAAATAGTTACCCAATACATTTTCTCTTGATTCTACAACAATTCCGCTTAAAGGAGCATGCCAGTGATGATAATTGTTAGGCATCAAGACAAAAGACAAAGCGGAACCATCAATAAACATTGAATGAAATATGGAATTATCTAGAAGTTGTTTAATGGATAGTTTTTGTCGTACCTTAGTAGTTATACAGTCGTATTCTGACAATTTGTTTTCAACTTTATTGAGACGAGAGTCGCTCGGCGAAACCAGAATGGAAAGATCATGCGGTTCATCAATAGGCCTTAATCCTGATTTAATTTTTCTAGTAAAAAGTTCATTGAAAGATTTAAAACCACCTTCAGGAATAATATAATCATTCCAACTGGGGTCTATTTTCCAATCATCTATTGTCCACAAAGATTGAGGACTGTCCATGAATTTTTTTCGCCAATCTAAAAAGTACTTTGTCCATTCGTATCCAGGGGATTGTGTAACAATTCGAATGGCTGGTTCATTATTATAGTAAAACTCATAAAAAGGCTCAATAAATGCGAATAACCCGTCCTCTGTAGTGGGGGCAAACAAACTCCATTTATAAAAGAACATAAATAAAGAATCAAAATTCGCTCGATTACTTAGTTTCCAATAGTTGTTATTTGGCCTATGGGTATAATCGGCAGGCATATTTTGTAGATTCTTAAATGCTTCATCAATATCATTTCTAAATTGTAGGTTAGACTTGTAAAGTTCTTTCAGTTTGATTACTGGTGAAGTACTTAATTTCTCCAGAGTTACCGGCGAAGAGTTTAATATTTCCTGAGTTTCCTGTGCTAAAAGTGTCATAACTTGTTAATATTTAATATATTATTTGTTAAAATCTAGTTCATTAGTATGTTTCAAACATAGAGTTTTATTTTTAAAATCATCGGGACTTTTTTTAAAGTTTTCTAGTTTTAAATCAAATCACTTTTCAATTGCTTTAAAAGATGTTTTTTAACATGTAGTTCTTTTCTTAGTCCGCTGTGGTTTTTTATGACATATATGCATCGGAAAAATGGTAAATTCATATCTATTTCTTCTATATTATAGTATATTTCTTTCAAGATAGGCCCATTTTTGTTGGCAACTCCTTGGGTTTATCTTCTCAACCATATAGCTTGTTTTTGGCGTGTTGGGTTTTGTGAGCCTATGTTGTTTTCTTTGCAAAGGTCATCAAGCTTTGAAGGCTTCCGACGAAATTCCTCTTTTGTGTGCTGGTCGTAGCACAATATTGAGGGGAGTGAATCCCCGATACACCTAATTTAACTGGAAATACTAGTGACGGACAAGAATACTCCCTATGAGGAGGAATCAAAAGGAAGCCCTACGCAAAATCACAGTTCTGTCGTACAGAAACCAGATACAAGGCCTAGCAGGATACGAAGAAAGTACTGCGTATTACCTCGAGAGATCTTACAGACCGATTGCTAGAGCGATTATCTGTTTGGTGACAGAGAATAGGCAAGAGAAGTCAACTGAGGTTATAGTATCCAATAAGCCCGTTGGAGCAGCCAAGAAAAGTATTCCTATCACCTATTGATAAGGTGGCATGGAACTAAATTAGATAGGTGTCTCCTGATTATAACGAACCTTAACATGTAATTTTATCATTGTTTAAACCGTTTAAGGAAATCGCTGTATAAGAGAGTAGGTACGATGGTGTAAAAGGTAGGGGGGTAATCCCCCTACCTGCTCTATTTTATTTATAAAATGATTATTCGAATAATTTAAATGCTTCTTTTATTTTGCTGATAGCATCCTTAAGTTGAGCCTCATTAATTACAAGAGGGGGAGCAAAGCGAATAATATTACCATGAGTAGGTTTTGCAAGAAGACCTTTCTCTGCCATTGCTAAGCAAACATCCCAAGCAGTTTTACCATTTTTGTTGCGAATAACAACAGCATTAAGCAAACCTTTTCCACGTACTAATTCAATCATATCGCTTTTAATATTCCTGATTTCATCGCGGAAAATTTTGCCCATCTTCTCAGCATTTTCAACTAACTTTTCATTTTTAATAACATCTAACGCCGCAATGGCTACACGACAAGCAATTGGATTTCCACCAAAAGTTGAACCATGCTCACCAGGTTTAATGCAAAGCATAATATCATTATCTGCAAGTACTGCAGAAACGGGAAATACTCCACCTGAAATAGCTTTACCTAGTATAATAATATCAGGGCGAACACCTTCGTGATCGCATGCAAGCATTTTACCTGTACGAGCAATACCAGTTTGAACCTCATCAGCAATGAAGAGAACATTATTCTTTTTACAAAGGTCAAATGCTTTTTTAAGATATCCTTCATCTGGAACAAATACCCCAGCCTCACCTTGAATAGGTTCAACTAGAAAACCAGCAACGTTAGGATCTTTAAGCTCTTTTTCGAGAGCAGCTAAATCGTTATATGGAATTTTTATAAAACCTGGAGTGAAAGGGCCAAAACCACCATAAGAATCTGGATCGGTTGACATTGAAACCACTGTAATTGTGCGGCCATGGAAGTTGTTTTCACAAACAATAATTTTCGCTTGATCTTCTTTAACACCTTTTTTCATATAGGCCCATTTACGGCAAAGTTTTAAAGCAGTTTCATCTGCTTCAGCACCAGTATTCATTGGTAAAACCTTATCGTAACCAAAGTATTTCGTAATATACTCTTCGTATTCACCTAAAACATCATTATAAAAAGCTCTTGAAGTTAAGGTAAGCGTTTGAGCCTGATCGCAAAGAGCCTTAACAATCTTTGGATGGCAATGCCCTTGGTTAACAGCCGAATATGCGGATAAAAAATCGTAGTAACGTTTCCCATCTACACCATATAGAAATATACCTTCACCTTTTTCAAGAACTACAGGAAGTGGATGATAGTTGTGTGCACCGAATTTATCTTCCCTATCCATGTACTCTTTTGATGTCATTTTGCTCATAATATTTAAGTTTTAAATTGATATTCAATGTTTAAGTGAATCCTAAATTTGTATTTATAGCCCTACAAGGTTAAGGCTAGTTTTCCAAATTTCAAATATTTGCGTAATCACTAGCGGTATGTTAAGAAACATGTTTTTTAAACTTAACCAGTATTCATGAGTATTGTGAAGGGTGTATATCAAAAAAAAGGGACTCTTAAAGTCCCTTTACTTTTTTAAGTCCCATCAAATTTATAATCCAGTGTGGTAAAGATCGTTCTGGATCACGTTTATTTAAATTCAAACAAATACCCAATGATTTCAATAGCGGAAGTCTATGTGCTTCAACGAATTCTATTAAAGTTCCATCTGGATCCTCAATATAAGTAAAATGACCTGCTGCTTCACCCATATCAAAGCTTCCCTTGTCGTTATGCTTAATATTTGAATTTACAGTAAATGGGAAACCAAGGTCATTGCATTCTTTTTCAAGGCCATCCATGTTTTTGATATCAAAACAAAGATGAATAAACCCTAAATCACCCCAAAGACGATCTTTAAAGATTTTATTCGGAGTCCTATCCAATGCTTGAACTAACTCAATTTGTGTATCACCGAAAAGAGCGCTAAATGCTCCTTTACGTGGTTTTGAATGGGCTAGAAGAATTCTGCGAAATGTACCAGTTCCTCCAGGAAGTCCATTTAAATCATTAAAATTTCCAGTTAAATCGGATAAAACCTTATCGTAGCCTAAGAGTTTTGTGTAAATCTTTAATGAATTATCAATGTTACTAACACCAACTATTGCACCAGAAACTCCTCCTGTAGGTTTACCATTATTTTTAAACCATGATGTGCTTTCGTATATTTCAAATGTATTGTTAAAGGGATCTTTTACAAAAAAATGATTAATCCCAGCAGGATTTTTTTGAGGTCTAGTAAGTGGTTCAACACCCTTACTTGTGAAGGAGTTGTATGCAACATTTATATCACGGCACTTGAATTTAATGGCATAAATTCCATAATCTCCTATTTGAACATTAAAAGAAGGAGCTAGTGGAGTTCTACCTTTGTATTGCCAAATCTCTAATCCACCTCCTCCTTGAAGGTTTACAGTCAAAACTGCATGTCTTTCACGTGGTTGCCCTCCTGTATAAGGAAGCATAAGTTCTGCCACAGTACTATCTTCAAAAATTCTAATGTCAGTACCAAGAAATTCCTTATACCATTTCCATACTTCGTAAACATTGGTAACTCCAATGCCAATTTGTTGTATTCCGCAAATAATTTTCTCCATGTGTGCTTTTTTATATTAAATAGATTAATAACAAGTTAGAACTTAAAGTGAGCTAAAGTATAGAGTGCTTAAAGTAAAGGAGAGACCAAAACTCTAGGCATTTTAGGCACTCCAAATTCAAGGCAATATCTATGTTGATTTAATTTTTCCAATGATTTTAAAAAACAGCCTTGGAAAGAAACGTCTTAAGTGAAACATAATAATCTCTTTTCCCCCTATAAGAACTTCTGCGCGACCTTTTTTAATTGCTTTTATATAGTGTTTTGCACATTCTTCGGTAGACATTCCATTACTTTGTGCAGGATCCATTATTCCATGAGGCCTTCCATCCTTTTCGATTGCATTAACTGAAATGCTTGTGTTAATTGAACCGGGGTAGGCAACCGTTACAGAAATACCATGCACCTTAAGTTCCATTCGTAGAGTTTCAAAGTATCCTTGAATAGCGTGTTTTGCTGCTGAGTAGGATGAGCGAAGATGAAAACCAAATTTTCCGGATAAGCTACTTGTTGCGGCAATATAACCTTCTTTTTGCTCAATCATTGAAGGAATAAAAGCCTTGGTTAGAATTATATAAGAGAAAAAATCAATTTCCATGATTTTTCTATCAATCTCAATTGGGGTTTCAATGGCTAATGATCTCTGGCTAATACCTCCATTATTAATTAGTAGGTGGATAGGACCATATTTAGAAAGTATTTCAGTAGCGGCTGCACTAACTTCTGAGGGGTTTAGTAAATCAAAACAGATTGATTCGCAAAAGGGAGTATGCTTTAAGCACTCATTTTTTACAATATCTAGATTTTCTAAATTTTTATCGGCAATAAGAAGTTTAGCACCTTCCTTAGCAAGTTGTAATGATATTGCTTTACCAATTCCAGAAGAAGCTCCTGTAATTAAAACTAATTTATTTTTAAAAGTAATCATAGATTTTTTTTAGGTTAGCAAATATCATAAAAAAATATTAGTCGCCATAATTAGGAGTAATTGATTATTAATTATTATTGATCATAAAACACTTTTTATTTTAGGATGCTTTTTTACAGATAGTATATTAGTCAAGAGAACTTGAATCAAATTCTATAGTTTTGGGCAAACAGGACTAATTCATGTTTGGTATTATTTTTACTTTGACAGATTAGATTTTTATTTGATTTTTGACTTTGTCGAGCTCGTTTCACTTCGATTCTGCTTTTTTACCCCTTGCCCTAAAGGGAGAAAGCAGAAAAATCAACCTACACCCTTTAGAGGCAGGGGTAAATTAGGTTGATTTTTTGTGTATTTTTCGAATCTGTCAAAGTAGAATTATTAACAATTTAATAATGGGATCTTAATATTAACTTAATTATCAAATCATTGTTTAATGTGTAATTTTGTATATTAGACGAATGTTTCTTTCTTAAATCAAATAATGCACCATGGATGCCAAAAAGTATGATTTACTGTTAGTGGATGATGAACTAGATGTCCTAGAGTTTATAGGCTATAATTTACGAAAGGAAGGCTTCAATGTTCACACGGCAAATAATGGTAAGGATGCTATTAAAATCGCTCAGGATGTTCACCCTCAATTAATTTTACTTGATGTTATGATGCCTGAGATGGATGGAATTGAAACATGCGAGGAGATTAGAAAGATACCTGCCTTAAAAAACACATTAGTGGCTTTTCTTACCGCTAGGGGAGAGGATTACAGCCAAATTGCTGGTTTTGAAGCTGGTGGTGATGATTATGTTACAAAACCAATAAAACCTAAAGTATTAGTAAGTAGAATTAAAGCATTGCTTAAAAGGATTAATACGAACGAAATAGAGATAACCCCTCCAATTGAAAATGCAAAAAAGAATTTAGTAATAGATAAAGAGCGATTTATAATTATCAATAATGGCACTGAAATAGTGTTACCCAAAAAAGAATTTGAACTCTTAACTTTGCTCCATAGCCGCCCTCAAAAAGTATTTACACGAGATGAAATTTTTTCAATAATATGGGGAGATGATATTATTGTTGGGGATAGAACAATTGATGTTCATATCCGAAAACTTCGCGAAAAGATAGGAGATAGTCACATAGTTACTATTAAAGGTGTAGGATATAAGTATATTGAATAATAGCGAATTTGAAAACCAAAAACTAATACTTGAGCCATGGTACTTTACGAATGGAAAGAGGTATATAATATTGGTATTGATAGTATTGATGCGGAGCATCAAGGAATGTTAAATCTTATTAATAAACTTTTCGATGCGATGAGCCATGGTAAAGCAAAGGAGATTATGACAGAAACTTTATCTGAATTAATAAACTATATAAAGTTACATTTTCAACGTGAAGAGACCTATTTTGCGGATACAAATTTTCCAGAATACCTAGAGCATAAACTTCAGCATGATCTTTTTATAGAAAAAATTAACGCTTTAAAAGTTCAGTTTGATGATGGTAAGCAGAATATAACAGTTGAACTTATAAATTTTCTTACGGATTGGTTAATAAACCATATTTTTATACTGGATAGAAAGTATTTAACCCATTTTAAAGAGCATGGAGTGAACTAAAAAATTCTAGTTATCAATACTTTTTCTTAAAAAGATCTTCAATTACCTCTTTTTTTCTAACTGAAACAGGAACGATTATCCCATCAGACATTAATAGAGAAGTATTTGGATGTTTCATGTATCTCACAATATGCGATGAGTTTACCAAATGCGTTTGATGGCATCGAATAAATGATAAAGGGGAAAGCATTTCATCGAATTCTTTAAGAGTTTTAGAAACAACAATATTTGACCTATCTGCTAAATAAAAAAGGGTATAATTATTGTGAGATTCACACCTAATAATATTACCAATATCTACTACAAAAACACTATCGTTAGTTTTAAGAACAATCTTTTTAATATCGTAATTATTGTCGTTAATATTTGATAATAACGATTCAAACTTCAAATAGGATTCATCGCTATTAATAACTTTTGTAATTTTACCAACCGCATTCACTATATCTGATGGATCTATTGGTTTAAGGATGTAATCAAGAGCACTAAATTTAAATGCTTGAATAGCAAATTCTTCATGTGCTGTAATAATAATAAAGTAAAAATTGTGTCTCTTAAATTTCTTTAATAGGTCAAATCCTGTACCATCAGGCATTTTAATATCAAGAAAAACAATTTCAGGTTTAAGCTGATCTATTAGAGTATAGCCCTTTTCAACACAATCGGCTTGTCCTATTACATTAACATTTGGACAATAAACAGATAATACATGTTGAATTGTTTCTCTAACCCTTGCTTCATCATCAATAATGACTGCTGAAAACATAATTCTAATCTTTAAAAGGTATGGTGAATATTACAATTGTTCCTTGTGTAGATGTGTTATCACTTTTTAAATCAACAATTTCTATCTTTATATCTATATTTCTAAGTTGCTTAATTTTTTTAAGTCTCTGAGATGTAATTTCTGCTGCTAATGCTTGATGACTTTTACCTGATCTTAAATGAACGAATTTTGATTCTTCAACACCAATTCCGTTGTCTTCCACTTCAATTACAATTGACTTTTCTCTCTTTTTAAATCTAACTGTAATTACCCCTTTCTCTGAAAGTTGAATAAAACCATGTTCTATTGAATTTTCGATAAAAGGTTGGGGCAGCATTGGAGGAATGGTCATTTCATCAATGTCTAATGTTTCATCGATTTCAATTTTGTAATCGAACCTTCCCTCAAACCTTAACGTTTGTAAATCAAAATAAAGCCCAAGAATTTTTGTTTCCCTTTCTATTGTTGTTGTTTCTAGCTTTGAACTTTCTAAAATAAATCGAATAAGTTTTGCAAAGTTTGAAAGGTATTTCCCTGCTTGATGCGATTCATTACGAAATATAAAACTTTGAATTGCAGTTAATGAATTGAATATAAAATGAGGATTTATTTGCGTAAGCAAAAGTTGTTGTTCAATCCTATTAAAACTCATTTTAAGATCTCTCTTTGATTTTAAGAGGTAAATTACAAATCCTATAAGGATTATTATTACTACGCATAGTAATAGAACGATAAAATTGGTATTAATGATATTTAAAAGGAAAGCGTTAATAGTTGTTAGGGTAAAATCAATTTTAAAACCAAGTAATTCGGAGTGTAGACTCATTAAATTGATAATTAAAGGATCAGAAAATTGATAAACCATTTTACTAATTAATTTAAGTTGCTAGTTATGGCTAATATAGAAGATTTAAGAACAAGGGTTACCTTCGGTGAACTCGCAAAAACCACTCGGTTAACGAATTTTGATTTTAGAAGTAAAATTAGATCAAGTATCATTATTCTAAATATCAATGATTTGTGTATTTTGATTTCATAAATCTTAAATCGTTAATCAGTATTCGTTATTCAATTCTTTAAAAGGTTATTATAGTAACAAATAAAAAACCCCTCAATAATAAGGGGTTTTTTTAATATATAAGAGTATTTCTACCTGTTTTTTTCAGTAAAATCTCTACCAGCCTTTAATGCCTTAAGGTTTGTGTTTACAAGTTCCTCTCCCTTTTTGCCGAAAAGTTGACGAATACCATCTTCTAAGCGTTCAAAAGGAATATCAATAAAGGGTGAAGCGGCACCTAGCATAACAATATTTGATGATCGTGAAGAACCTGCTTGTTTTGCGATAGCATCTGCATCAATGGCAATGTGGTTTGGTAACAATTTAATCTGTTTTAGAATATCATCTAACCCCGGATAATCAGGTATGTTATTAAAAGGCGTGATGTTGGTTACCAACCAACCATCCTTAGAAAGGAATGGTAAATATCGTAAACCTTCCATAGGCTCAACGGAGAGAATTAAATCTGTTTTGCCCTTAGGAATAAGATCCGAAGCAATAGGTTTATCAGATATGCGTAAGTGCGATTGAACATCTCCACCACGTTGGCTCATTCCATGAACTTCAGATTGCTTAATATGTAAGTTGTTTTTAACTGCGGCTAGGCCAATGGCTGCGGCAATTGATAGAATGCCTTGTCCACCAACTCCTGCAAGAATTATGTCATTTTTCATTTTAGTTCGATTTGATTGATTTACTAATTTGATTCATTCTTATCAGCCTTTTTACGGCGTGCAAAAGTTTGAATACACTCCCTTTGTGGAATTAAAACGGATAATCCTTTGTATTCTAATTCCTCTCTAATAATCCTTACATTCTCTTCATGGTTTTTCTTTAAAGGAGTAATTATTTTTAAATGGTCAGGATGTACCCCAATACCTTGGCAAATTTCAAAAAGTCTTCCTGTAGCTGCTGATGTTTGACCGCCAGTCATTCCAGTTGTTGAGTTATCGGATATAATTACTGTAATTGGAGAATTTTTATTAACGGCATCAAGCAGACCTGTCATTCCGCTATGGGTGAACGTTGAATCACCAATTACAGAAACGGCGGGAATTAAACCTGCATCAGCTGCTCCAATTGCCATTGTAATGGAAGCACCCATATCAACGCAAGAGTTAACTGAATTGAAAGGTGGAAGTGCCGCTAAAGTGTAGCAGCCTATATCGGAGAATACTCGGCCTGTTCCATACGCTTTAAGAACTTCATTCAAATCTTCGAATACATCGCGATGCCCGCATCCCTGACATAATGAAGGTGGACGATTTTTAACAATATCAGGAATATCTTGGCCTTCCTGAATGGTCATTCCTAGAGCTTTTGCAACAATGTTAGGATTTAACTCACCATCACGAGGCAGTGTGCCATCGAGTCTTCCATGGATTGGCTTACCTAGATTTAGGAAACCTTTTAGCATTTCTTCTATAACTGGTGCACCATCCTCAAGGATGAGTAGTGAGTCGCATAGGTTGTAAAGGTCTGCTACTTGCTTATGAGGAAGCGGGTATTGGCATAGTTTCAGGGTTGGATGAGGATTCTTGCCATTTACATAGTTTTCCATTAAATAGTTATAAGCCAATCCTGCAGCAATTACTCCTAATTTCTTGTCAGTTCCATCGACAAAGGTATTGAATGTTGATTTTTCAGATTCAACATCCATAGCGGGTTGCATACCCAACAGTTTCTTATAGTTTTTTCTAGCAATAGAAGGTAGTAGAACGAATTGGCGTGGATCCGATGGTAGATGCAATTGATTTTGCTTTTTTACCTGTGAGCGTTGAACACCGGCACGAGAGTGCGCCAAACGGGTTGTGATACGAAGCATCACAGGAACATTTAATTTCTCGGATAATTCGAATCCGTAATATGCCATTTCATAGGCCTCTTGTTGATTGGATGGCTCAAGGATTGGTATTAATGAGAATTTAGCGTAAAATCTTGAGTCCTGCTCATTCTGCGATGAGTGCATCGATGGATCATCTGCTGAAACAACTATCAAACCTCCATTTACACCAGTAATTGAGGCATTTACAAAGGCATCGGCAGCAACATTTAAACCAACATGCTTAAAGCATACCATTGAACGCTTTCCTGCGTATGACATGCCAAGTGCCGCTTCCATTGCTGTTTTTTCATTTGCCGACCATGTTCTGTGAATATTTAGCTCTTCGGCTTGCTTCGATCCTTGTACAAACTCCATAATCTCGGTTGAAGGAGTGCCAGGGTAAGCGTATATCCCCGATAAACCGCCATCAATTGCACCTTGGGCAATTGCTTCATCACCAAGTAAAAGTAATTTTTCCATATTATGTATGCTTTTATTATCTGAGTTAATAATTGAGTAAAAAATAAATGAGGGAAGGAAAGGCGATCTTACAGACCACCAAAACGTTTCAGGAATCCAACGTTTAAGGCAACATTGTGCAGATAGTAAATGAAAAGTGTTCTCATTTTTTAATCACTTATAGTAGCAACCTTGAAACTATCAATTTGTTACCAAAATTGAGATTTTTCATTAATTTTGATAGCAAAAGTATCAAACTTTTTTAATCTCTTATAATTTCTTGTGTATCTAAAGGCTGTTTTTTATTAATTTATAATTGTTATAACAATCTTCCTGCTTCCCCCATAATTCCTGAACTCACATAGATAAATACCCTGCCATGTTCCAAGATTTAGCTTATGGTTGGTAATTGGGATTGATATTGATTGACCAATTATTGATGCTTTAAGGTGTGCTGGCATATCATCTGAACCTTCGGAATTATGGGCATAGTTGAAATTTTCAGGAATTAATTTTGATAAAAAACTCTCAAAATCCATACGAACGGTATAGTCGGCATTTTCATTAATTGTAATTGCAGCCGAGGTATGTTTGATAAAAAGATTTAATATGCCCTTGTCAGGTAGATTCGAAAAATTTTTAGAAATTTCTTCTGTTATTAAGTGAAACCCTCTACTGTAGGGGCGTAGCTGTATTTCAAATTGATCAACCATATTTTATGATTTTTTGATTATTAAAAAAACGTGAACTCGATGTAAGCATAACATATTGATCCTAAATATAGTGTTAGATTGTTGCTTTGTCATGCTGAACGAAGTGAAGTATCTAGTCTTTATATAATTAGATCCTTCGCTTCGCTCAGGATGACACCTTACATCGAGCTGACGTTAAAATAAAGTACAATAATTGCAATGATGCTAAAAAACTATTTCTAAATTAAACACAATTTTTTTACCATTAATATGTTAAAATAAATTGTTTTCTTCGCCAATAAATTATCTATTTAAAATTTTTTACAAAAATTGTAATAAATAATTAAGTAAACTAATGAAACACAGCTACTACAATAGAGTTAAATTATGTTTAGTTCTTACCCTTTCAATTATAGGAATTTCTATATATGGGCAAGGAAAAGGCTTTGTAGTAGGTGTTATTACTGATACGCTTAATCGGCCTATAGAGTTTGCAAATATTGCTATACAAAATACAAATATGGGTTCATCGAGCGATGAAAATGGGAGATATAGGCTAAAAGTAGTTTCAAATCAAAGATTAGCTTTTATAGTTTCATGTGTTGGATACATACCAAATAGTTTTGAGCTAAAAATTGAGAACGATGAAAGAAGGGAAGTAAATATTAAACTTATACCAATATATAATAGAATCGAAGAGGTTTCAGTTATTAGCACTAGGCGTAAGTTTGGAAATATTGAGAAGATAAATACAAAAAGTCTTGAATTTATTCCTGATGCATCGGGTAATTTCGAATCGATTTTAAAATCGCTACCCGGCGTTAGCTCCTCAAACGAATTAAGCTCGCAGTATTCCGTTAGGGGCGGTAATTTTGATGAAAATCTTGTGTATGTAAATGGTGTTGAAATTTACAGACCTTCCTTGGTTCGTTCGGGTCAGCAAGAGGGATTAAGTTTTGTTAACTCTGATATGGTATCGGGAGTTGAATTCTCCTCTGGTGGATTTAATGCTGAATACGGGGATAAAATGTCATCTGTTCTGAATATAAAATACCGTAAACCCGAGAAAAATGCTGCGAATGTTAACATTAGTATGCTTGGGACAAATTTTACTTTAGAGGGCTTATCCAAAAACAAAAAGTTTACTCACATCACTGGTTTTCGGTACAAAACATCAAAATACCTACTTAATACATTAGATACTAAAGGTGATTATCGTCCAGTATATCTTGATATTCAATCGTATTTGAACTACGATATTTCTCCAAGATTTAGCATGAGTTTTTTAGGAAGTTATTCAACAAATAAATATCAATTTGTACCTGGCGATAGAGAAACCCGGTTTGGTACATTCAATAATGCACTACAGCTAAAGGTATACTACGAAGGACAGGAGATTAATACCTTTGAAACTGCTCTTGGAGCATTCAGCACTGAGCTAAAGCCCAATGATAATCTTCTATTTAGACTTACCACTAGCGGTTTCATCACCTACGAGCGCGAAACCTATGATCTTCTTGGTGAATATCTATTAAATGAGTTAGATAACTCTTTGGGTTCATCAACGTATGGCGATAGCTTAATAAATGTAGGTATTGGCGGTTCATTGGATCATGCTAGAAATTTTTTAAATACAAGAGTGCTTTCCGTTGATAATTCAAATATTTGGGTATCAGGAGTCAATAAACTCAAATGGGGGGTAAAATATCAGCATGAAATAGTGGACGATCAAATTAGTGAATGGAAGTTGATAGATTCATCGGGCTATTCAATACCCATTTCAACAGATCAACTTAAACTATCCTATGCGTTGAAAGCTTCGAATAAACTTAACTCGAATCGAATCAATGGTTATGTGCAGGATGAATTAAATATCTCAGGTGGTATCTTCAATTATATAATTACAGCAGGAGCAAGAATATCGTACTGGGACTATAACGATGAGTATATTATCAGCCCAAGGGCATCAATTACCGCTGAACCTTCGTGGCGAAAGGATATTTCGTTTCATCTATCGGGAGGATACTACTATCAACCACCCTTTTATAAAGAGTTACGGTTTACCAATGGGATTCTAAACCCTAGCATTAAATCTCAAAAATCCATTCAATTTGTTTTAGGTTCTGAGTATAGATTTATGGCGTGGGATAGGCCATTTAGGTTTACATCGGAGCTATACTATAAAAATCTATCAAATTTAATTCCCTATAAGGTAGATAATGTAAGCATTCGCTATTCTGGCGTAAATATGGCGAAGGGCTATGCCTATGGGTTGGATTTAAAGATTAATGGTGAACTTGTTTCTGGTGCCGAATCGTGGGCAAGTTTATCGATAATGCGAACCTATGAGAGTATAACAAACGATACTTATATAGATCAGAATATATCCATTTTACGTACAGGGTATTATCCACGACCTACAGATCAGCGAGTTAACTTTGGAGTCTTTTTTCAGGATTATCTTCCCGGAAATCCAACATTTAGGGTGCATTTAAGCGCTCACTTTAGCACAGGTCTGCCAGTAAGTGCTCCGCAGAATGTAGTCATGTACAATCCAATTACCCGAATGCCATCCTACAAACGCATTGATATTGGATTCTCCAAGATTTTTAAAGATGATGTTGGAAAAGGCGGAGCTAAGTTGAATGGAGTAAAATGGTTAAAGGGATTGTGGGTTAGCGCAGAGGTATTTAATCTCCTTAATATCAACAATACTGTTTCGTACCTTTGGGTTCAAACCGTAAATAATCAGGAAAATGAATCGGGAACGTATGCAGTTCCTAACTACCTAACATCACGTAGGCTCAACATAAAACTTACTGCCAAGTTTTAGTTGAGAGATTAGCTAGAAAAGTTTAGGATGATCGGTTTCAAAAGTATGCAGAACACGTGAAATTATGGCTTCGCGTAAGAATTTGGATTGATTCCTTACCTTATACCGCTTACAGTAAACCTTAATAACCTCCATTTCGGACGTGTTAAAGAGTAATTCCTTACGATGAACACGTTTTAACTTATCAGCATTGAACCCTGGGCGCTTATTCATCTTATATTAAATTCAGTATTTTATGACAAATAAACTAAATACAAACCTATTGCTGAAAGCCTATTTAATAAAATACTTAACAATTTCACGAAAGTTTTTAACAATTCGTTAAAAAACACACCTCGAATGGGTATCATAAATGAGTTTTTTTGTTCGCTACCCTTTGAATAAGAAACTGTTTAAGTTTTAATCTCCTTGAAATGTTGCTATTCTCTTTCAAACCATTAGAAAGTTCTCTGATTTAAGGTTAATCTTTAAGTGATAGGCAAGTTCCTATTAACGATGATTTAAATCATTATCAGGTATTTAACAATGCATTGACTTGACATTGCCCCCCAATATTCATAAATTTGTTCTCCCTTTGATTTTGCATGAAAGAAAAGAATAATTAAGACACTTTTATATAATTAGTATTAACCTTTAAATATATTGTTATGAGCATTCAGAAACGTTTTTTAACCGACAAGGGTGTTTGCCAGGTTACCTTTGTTTTGCCAGAATCGATTACTAATGCTTCAAAAAAGGTTGCTGTGGTCGGCGATTTTAATGCTTGGAATTCCGAAAAACATCCTATGAAAAAAACCAAAGATGGAAAATACAAGTGTACCGTTGATCTTCCACTAGGGAAAGAGTATCAGTTCCGTTATTTGCTCGATGAAAATCGCTGGGAAAACGATTGGGAAGATGATGGATTGGTTGCAACGCCTTACAAGGAAACATTCAATTCGTTAATAAAACTGTAACCGAATCTGTTTATTTAGATCCGTTGAGCCCGAATATTTTTACTGCCTTCGGATCTATTTTTCGCTAATACTAATTTATCATTGCCCTTATATTAAACACTAAACTAAGTGCTATGTGCATTCGAAAAAAATTTTTACCCAACAAGGGAATCTGCCAAATAACCTTCATTTTACCTGCTTCTGTTGCAAACAACTCAAAAAAAATTGCTTTAGCAGGTGATTTTAATGCTTGGAGTACTGAAAAGAATCCCATGAAAAAACAGAAAGACGGAAAGTTTACCTGTACGCTTAAACTTCCGATGTGGAAAAAATATCAGTTTCGGTATTTGCTCGATGATACCCGTTGGGAAAACGACTGGGATGGAGATGGATTGATCGAAACACCCTACAAGAACAGGTTTAATTCGTTGTTGAAATTGTGACTATTCTGATCTTCAAAAGCAGGGTTTGTCAGTGCATCTTCGCAACCCTTCCCGTTGCAATACACTGCTTTTATTTTCACTACACCCAATATCCTTGAAAATGTTGTTATTCCTTCTTAAAATCATTAGAAGATACTCTGGTTTTGTATTAGCCCAAAAGTGACTGGCAAACTCTTATTTAATGAAGAACTTAAAGATTCAATTTTTAACTCACTAGAATATTATTTTCAGCTAGTTCTATTTTAACCGATTCGAAAAACACGCAAAAAAGCAGAACCGACGTGAAACGAGCTTGACAAAGTCAAAAATCGGATACAAACCTAATCTGCCAAAGTAGAATTAGTTGAAAATAATTTGCATTGCAAATAAATATATGTTGATATGTAGGAAATGATGATATAAATCAATGCATTTATTACTGAATTATCTCATTAAATACTTTAATTTTATTAAAATATAAATTTTTGGTCAATCTCTTTACTAGTATTCTACCATTTTGGTAATAGTATTGATTTTTGGGCATTAAAAAATTAATAATACGACTTGCGCAGAGATGAGCAAGAGAAAACCATGAGTGATACAAATGGTATCGAAAACCAAATAATTGTTCTCTTCAGGCTTGATGAGCAATTGTATGCGTTGTATTTATCAGCCGTTGAGCGTGTTATACCAACTGTTGAAATAACTCAATTGCCCAAAGCCCCTGACATTGTAATGGGTGTTGTAAATTTTCATGGTGCGATAATACCCGTTATTAATATCCGAAAGCGTTTTAATCTGCCTGTTCGTGAAATTGGATTGGATGATCATCTCATTATTGCACATATTCCGAATCGACTTGTTGCACTTGTAGTAGATTCGGTAACAAGCGTGCATGAACTTAAACATGGTCAATTAGTAGATACTAAAGAAGTGTTTTCTTACACGGATTACCTGTCAGGTATTGCCAAGGTTGAAAATAGCATTGTTTTGATACATGACCTTGAGAAGTTTCTTTCTCTTGACGAACAGCAAATTATAGATGAAGCTCTTTTAACAAATGAAAAATGAAACATACTCTTCCAGATAATGTTTTATCGCAACTAAGTAAGTTTATTGATTCTAACCTTGCATTGTATTTCCCCAAAGAAAGGTGGGGTGATTTAGAACGTAATATTATAAATGCCTCCAAAGAGTTCGGATATAAGGACATTGAAAAATTTATACATCACATTACTTCTTCCTCCTTAACCCGCGAGCATTTGGAAATTCTTGCTGCTAATCTTACAATTAACGAAACCTATTTTTGGCGAGAACCTCACACTTTTGAAGCACTAGAGCAAATAATTATTCCCGAGTTGACCAGTCATCGCCAAAAAGAAGGAAAGAGGATAAGAATTTGGAGCGCAGGATGTTCAACAGGTGAAGAACCGTATTCTATTGCAATCGCACTAAACAGAACAATCCCCAATATTGAAGATTGGAATATTTCTATTCTTGCTACCGATATTAATCCTCAGGTTTTACGAAAAGCTACAACAGGTGAATTTGGTCAATGGTCATTTCGTAGTACTCCCCAATGGCTAAAAGAAAGATATTTTTTTCAAAAATCAAATAATAGATTTGAGATTATTCCAGAGATTAAGCGTATGGTGAAATATGAATATCTGAATTTGGCTGAAGATATTTATCCGTCATCTCTTAGTAATACGAATGCAATGGATATAATCTATTGCCGTAACGTTCTTATGTATTTTACTCAGGATCGTTTTAGGCAAGTTGCGCAAGGACTGTATAACTCTCTAGTACAAGGAGGTTATCTTGTAGTTTCTGCAAGTGAACTCTCCTTGCAGAATTTTCCCCAGTTTACCCCAATTAATATTCCGGGTATGGTGCTATATCAAAAGAGTTATAAGAAGATTAAAAATCAGCACAAACTTACTATAGAGGAAACTCCTTATGAACAGGCCTTATTTCAAATACAACCGAAAACTGATTATAATACAGAAAGCATAAAATCTCAACCCCAAGAAATCGAAAAGGAGATTCTTACAATAGAAGAAACCCCTAAACAGATCGGTTCGATTTATGAAGAATCCTTAAAATCATATTCGCAAGGTAACTATTCGGAGGTAATTGATAAACTTGAAAAAAATATTCAAACATCAGAGGAACAGCTGCTTTTAATTCGAGCTTTTGCTAACCAGGGAAAACTAATCGAAGCAATAAAAACATGTGAAAAAGCTATTGCAGCCAATAAACTCGATCCTCGCCTACACTATTTATACGCAACAATTCAGCAGGAAAATAATCAGCTGGGAGAAGCAGTAATATCACTTAAACGTGCTATATACTTGGATTCTGACTTTGTGCTCTCCTATTATTCTTTAGGGAATATTTATCGGCAGCTTGGTAATACTAAATATGCAAAAAAGTATTATGAGATTGTTGTGTCGATTTTAAATAAATGTAACCAGGAAGATAATCTTTTTGAATCGGAAGGATTAACCACTGGTAGATTCAGAGAAATTATCAATGCCTTTTTACAAACTAGTGCATGAAAAGAATGCTCAGCACGACCCCTAACCCCTAAAGGGGCAATCCTGCCGTACAGACTGAGGGTGAGTGAAGAGAGGAAATATTGACACAACACCAATGAATAGGGGTGAAGAAAATTCAAATTAATCTTGAACAGATGCAAAAGGCAAAAATTGATTGGGATGAAATTAGAAGCAAAGTAAATTCTCTGCAAGAATTGAAAAATCAGAAGATTTTTATTACGATGGAAGAAAAGCATTCCATATTAAAAGCAAGAGCGCAAGTTTTATCTGTTGAAACGAAAGGTAGAACTGATCACAACGAATTTATCGAAATTGTTGTGTTCAGGTTAGCCTCAGAGATTTATGGGATCGAGAGTACATTTATTCGCGAGGTTTATCCGCTGAAAGATTTTACAATTCTACCTAGTATCCCATCCTTTGTACTTGGCATTATAAACGTGCGTGGACAAATTGTTTCAGTGATTGACCTAAAAAAATTCTTCAATCTACCCGAAAAGGGTTTAGGAGAGTTGAACAAAGTAATTATCGTCCGTAATGAAAGGATGGAGTTTGGTATTCTGGCAGACACTATACACGACACGCGCTCAATATCAATTGAGGAGATCCAATCACCACCCGATTCAACAAGCGGAATCGGTGTAGGGTATTTAAGAGGAATTTCTAACGATCGTATTATCATCCTTGATGTAGAAAAGATTTTAGAGGATGAAAAAATTGTGGTACATCAAGAATCAGAATAAAAAAGTACTTAAAGTGCCTAAAGTTTACCTTCGGTGAACTCGCAAAAAGCACTCGGTTGGAGTACTTAAAGTAAAAAGAAAGTACGGATTGTTTTAAGCAAAAACTTTAGACCCCTTTAACTCTAGGCACTTCTTAAAACTCTAGGCACTAATTAAACAAAGGAGGCATAAACATGAAATATTTTATTAACCTTTCTACTCGTGCTAAGCTACTGTTTAGCTTTGGCTTAATCTGGTTGATGTTTTTAGTGGTGATTGTTATTGCTTACATTGGTTTACAGAATATCACACAATCAGAAAAAAATCTGTACGAGGTAAATTTCCAAATAGCACTTGAGTTGAGAGAATTAAGATCTCATCAGAATTTCAATAGAGCAGCTATTCTGGATATGATGTTGACCCAGAATAAATCAGAACAATTGGCCCTAGAAGGGATCATCAATGAAAGGGGGCAAGCAATTAATGATATTATCGAAGCGCTATTCAAACTCGATGCAGATCTCCAGTTCCAAAGCCATTTAAAAGAATTAAAAACTGAAATCGATGTGTATCGTCAAGCAAGAAAGGAAGAGATTTCATTAATTCAAAATGGGAAATTAGAGGAAGCCAAAAAATTGGGAACAACCACTCAAAAGGATCGATTTGAAAAAATCCGATCAATTTCAACCGAAATGGGTAATAAGGCAGCGAAAGACGCAGATGACCAGTTGACACTTGATCAGCAACAGGCAGATTCAAGAATATTTCTCTTTGTGATAATTGGAGTTGTTGCACTTTTTTTCAGCATAGCTATGGTGATGTTGATGAACAGGGCAATAGCCCAACCGCTCATTGAGATTACAAAAATAGCTGCACGTATAGGCGAAGGAGATTTAAATGTTGAACTGTTGGTGGCTGAGCGAAAAGATGAGGTTGGAATCCTTTTACAAAATTTTAGCAGAATGGTAAATACCCTTAAGGATATGGCTGCTGTTGCTAAAAGAATTGCTTCTGGAGATCTTACTGGTTCCGTTGTTCCGCAATCAGAGAAAGATCTTCTGGGAAATGCTTTTTTGCAGATGTTAAACAATCTGCGTAGTATCATGAAGGATATCTCTGAAAGTGTTAACCTTCTTGCCTCATCATCGAGTGAAATATTAGCCGCAACCACTCAGGTAGCATCGGGTTCGTCGGAGACAGCCTCTGCAATCAGTGAAACAACAACAACAGTTGAAGAAGTCCGTCAGGCAGCTCAGCTGTCCAGTCAAAAAGCAAGTCGGGTTTCAGAGAGTGCTCAACAAGTGGTTCAGGTAACACAAGTTGGTCAAAAAGCAGTTGATGAAACTGTAAGCGGGATGCACGAAATTCAAAATCAAATGGAAGCGGTGGCAAATACAATTGTTCGGTTAAGTGAGCAAAGTCAACAAATTGGTGGAATAATTGCATCGGTCAACGATGTGGCCGATCAATCTAATTTACTGGCAGTAAATGCCGCCATAGAAGCCGCCAAAGCAGGGGAGCAAGGAAAAGGATTTGCAGTTGTTGCGCAAGAAATAAAGAGTCTAGCATTGCAGTCAAAACAGGCCACAGTACAGGTGCGCAATATCTTAAGCGATATACAGAAAGCCACAAGCGCAGCAGTAATGGCAACTGAACAGACCAGCAAAGCCGTTGAAAATGGCGTTAAGCAATCAACTCAGACCGGTGAATCAATTAAAAAATTAGCAGAAAGCAGTAGTAAGGCAGTAGAAGCGGCAACACAAATTGTTGCTTCGAGCCAACAACAAGTTGTTGGGATGGACCAAATTGGGTTAGCCATGAGTAACATCAACCAGGCAGGAACTGAGAATGCAGCAAGTATGGTACAAGCTGAAAAGGCTGCGATGAGTTTAAATGAGCTGAGTCAGAAACTGAAACTTTTGGTAGAACAGTATAAAGTATAAAGTGCCTAGAGTACTTCGAGTGCCTAAAGTACTTGGAGTAAAAAAAGAAAGTAGAGCAGTGATTTTTAAAAAGTTCAACTCTGTTATAGCCCCTTTTTTAAGGGGTTGGGGTTATTTAAAAAGTACTTCGAGTACTTAAAGTTAAAAGAAAACAGAGCAGTGGTCATTGAAAAGTTCAACTCTGTTATAGCCCATTTTTAAGGGGTTGGGGTTAATTTAAAAATAAACGGATGGATAAGAAAGATGAGGAGTTTTTAAAACGACTTCAGGCAACTTTTCGCATTGAAGCGGAGGAGCATATTCGTGGGCTTACGTCAGATCTAATTGAATTAGAGAAAACACCTAAAACTGAAAAGACCTCTAAATTAATAGAGGTTATTTTCCGCGAAGCACATAGCTTAAAGGGAGCTGCACGTTCAGTTGGTATGAAAGAGGTTGAATCTACCTGTCAGGTATTGGAGAGCATATTCGGGAAAATAAAAAATGAACAAACTTTCTTGACTGCAGAACAATTCGACCTTATTTATAAAGCTATTGATAGCATTTCGAAAATGGTATCTAATGGTGGAGCAAAAATTCCCAAGAACAACCAAGAATTAATAAAACAGCTACAATCTATCACAGAAGTAGATCAACCTAAGAAAATAGATGAAGAGCAAACAACAACTATCAAGAATACTTTTGAAGAAATCACAAAATCTGCTTTATCTCCAAACGGAGTATCTAAACTATTAGTAGAAGAAAAACCCGTGCAAGCAGAAACTGTAAGAATATCAACTGAAAAGTTAGATCCGCTTTTTTTGCAGGCTGAACAGATGATTCAATATAAAATTGCTGCAACACAAAGAACCTTCGAAATGAGGGCTATTAACGATTTAATCGGATCTTGGAAAACGGAATTAAGAAAATTGAATGCCCCCGGTTCCAATGAAAACCTACTTCAATTAAAACTAATAAATGATTGGAGTACTGAAAAATTAAATGAACTTGAAACCAATATAACTGCTATTACTCATGCTCTAGAAAACGATCAGCGTTCACTCGGACGATTGATTGACGACCATCTGGAAGCAATGAAAAGCGTATTGATGCTTCCTGTGTTTACAATAATAGAAGGATTTCCCAAATTTATTCGAGATCTCGCACGTAGCCAAGGTAAAGAAACAGAGCTAATTGTGCAGGGAAAAGAGATTGAAGTTGACAAGCGAATTCTTGAAGAATTAAAAGACCCTTTAATTCATCTGATACGAAACTGCATTGACCATGGAGTTAAAAAACCTTTGGAGCGAGAACGCTTAAACAAACCACCGCAAGCAAAAATAACACTAAACTTTAATGTAACAGAAAGTCGCCATCTAGAGATTACCATTTTCGATGATGGTATAGGTATTGAACTCGATAACGTTCGCAGAGCAGCTATCAAGGCAGGCGTTCTAGACAAAGATTCTCTGGAAAATCTAAACCCTCAGGAAACTTTGATGTTAATATTTCAGTCGGGCGTGTCAACAAGCCAAATAATTACAGATATATCAGGACGTGGATTAGGTTTAGCGATAGTTCTCGAGAAGGTGGAAAAACTTGGTGGATCAGTCTCGGTTGAGAGCCAACCGAATATTGGTACAACATTTCATCTTTTACTTCCATTGACATTAGCAACATTCAGAGGCATTCTTGTGCGCATCGGAGAGCAGTTGGTTGCTATACCCACTATTAATGTTGAGCACGTAGTAAGAATAACTCAGGAAGAAATCAAAACAGTAGAAAATAGGGAAACGATAATGATTGATGGGAGAATCATTAAAACAGTTAATCTCGGGAATGTATTAGGGTTAACAAACGGAAATGGTAGTACATCAAGTAAAAAGAATAACTCCGAGGATAATCATCATTTTATTCAATTATTGATTCTTTTACATGCGGATAAACGAATTGCTTTTACTGTTGATGAGATTATAGAGGAGTGCCAGATTCTTGTTAAAGACTTGGGCAAGCAATTATATCGAGTCCGTAATATAAGCGGAGCTACGGTTCTTGGTTCGGGTAAAGTTGTACCTGTAATCAATGTTTCAGATTTAATGAAATCGGCAATTCGAACAGGCATGTCCATAAAAGAATCGAAAGAAAAGGATATTGAGGCTACAAGGAGATACAAAATTTTAGTGATAGATGATTCGATTACATCGCGAAGCTTAATAAAGAATATTGTAGAATCAGCAGGTTATCTGGTTGAGACTGCTGTTGACGGTGTAGATGCATTAACGAAAGTGTTAATTGGAGAATTCGATTTGATTGTATCTGACATTGATATGCCGAGGATGAACGGTTTTGAACTTACCACGAAAATTCGCAAAAACAAAAAATTAAGTGAATTACCTATCGTACTGGTAACCGCTCTCGAATCGCGTGAAGATCGTGAACACGGTATTGATGTTGGAGCCAACGCTTACATTGTAAAGAGTAGTTTCGATCAAAGTAATTTGTTGGAGGTGATTAAAAAACTTTTGTAATAGTACACAAGTACTTAGAGAGTAAAAAGTACTTAAAGTGTCTAAAGTACTTCGAGTATTTAAAGTTAAAAGAAGATAAGGATTATTTTAAAGCACAAACTTTTGGCTCTTTTAAATTCTAGGCACTTGAAGTACTCTAGGCACTTCTTCAAACTACTAGGCACTTAAAAAACTTATTACCATGATTAAAGTTCTTATAGTGGAAGATTCACCGGTAATGCAGCAATTGCTTTCCTATACAATTAGCGCCGATCCAGATATACAGGTTGTTGGAATTGTTGAAAATGGTGAAGAAGCCATTGAAGCAGTTAAAAAATTGCATCCTGATATAATAGCAATGGATATGCATATGCCAAAATTAGATGGACGGCAGACAACACGTATAATAATGGAAACCAACCCTACACCAATTGTAATTGTTACTGGTAGTTCAACAGGGAAAGAAGCTACTTTTTCATTTGATATGATTGCAGAAGGGGCTTTGGCCGTAATTAAAAAACCGCCAAGTGTAGATCACCCCGAATTTAAAAAAGAGGCACAAGGGTTAATACAAACATTAAAACTAATGTCTGAAGTGAAATTGGTCAGACGTATTGCACATAGTACGAGAGAAAATGGGCTAGTCAAACCCATAATTGAAAAAGAAATTAGTAAAGAATCGGAAATTCAGATTGTTGCTATCGGTGCTTCCACGGGTGGTCCACTTGTTTTACAAAAAATTCTTTCAGGACTCCCTAAAAATATTCCAGTTCCACTTTTAATTGTTCAGCACATCTCACAAGGATTCACTGAGGGTTTTGTTGAATGGCTTAATAATACAACAAATTTTCCAGTTCATATAGCATCTCATGGTGAATTCCCGCTTGCGGGACATGGTTATGTGGCTCCGGATAATTTTCACATGGGAGTTGAAAGAGGTCCTAGAATTGTACTTAGTAACCACGGATTAGAAAATGGTCTGCGGCCATCAGTTGCTTATCTCTTTCGTACTGTGGCACAAGTCTTCGGATCTGGTGCTGTAGGTATTTTGCTAACCGGGATGGGACGTGATGGTGCTGAGGAGCTAAAAATGATGAAAAAAAACGGGGCCATTACTTTCGCTCAAGATAAAGAAAGTTCTGTGGTGCATGGTATGCCCGGAGAAGCAATAAAATTCAATGCGGCAATGCATATTCTTCCTCCTGAAGATATAATAACAACATTAACTGCTTTATTTAAAAAGTGAAGGGGAAATTATGAAAAACATTAAGAATTCAGAGGATGATGTTGTGCAAATTTTAATAGCTGAGGACAGCTCAACTCAAGCAGAACAATTAAAATACCTTCTTGAGAAGTACAACTACAAGGTAATAGTGGCTAAGGATGGCAAGGAAGCACTCAATCTTTTAAACGAATTCAAACCAGCTATAATTATCACCGATATTGTTATGCCGGAGATGAACGGTTATGAGCTATGTAAAGAAATAAAATCAAATGAAAGTACTATAGACATTCCCGTTATATTGCTTACATCTCTCTCTCGTTCGGAGGATATACTTGAAGGCATTTCTTGCGGAGCCGATAATTTTATCACTAAACCTTATCACGACGATTATCTCATCTCACATATTGAACAAATTATAGCAAATAGGAAGTTCAACAAAAGTGAGAGGGTTAGGGTTGGTGTGGAAATAATATTTGGTGGTAAACGACGTTTTATCTCGGCCACCCAGCAGCAAATGCTTACATTACTCATTTCAACGTATGAAGCAGCGGTCCAAAGAAATAATGAGTTAATTCAGGCACAAGAAGAATTAAAAGCAATTAATGAAAACCTAGAAGAGTTAGTGCTAGAAAGAACTAATGAACTTTTGGCGGAAATTGATATTCGCAAAAACGCTGAAAAACGGATTATCAAATTAAATCGCATTTACGCCGTACTCAGTAATATCAATAAAGCAATTGTAAGAGTTCGTGATATCGATCAGCTATTCCAAGATACTTGTAACATCGCTATCGATGAAGGAAAATTTCAAAGTGCGTGGATTGGAATCGTAAATAATGAGACAAATAAAATTGAAACCTTTGCAGCTGCTGGCTTAGCAAATGAGTTAATAGAGGTGAGTCCTTATCAAAATCCTGTTACAGGGGTAATAAGTTCTGGGAAACACTTTATATCCAATAGTATAAATACCGATAAAAGTATTCCTGAAATTTGGAAGCGGAATTCTTTGTCTTTGGGATTTAGATCATTTGCCGCATTTCCTCTTATTGTTTTTGGAAAAGTAACGGGAGGTTTTTGTATCTATTCCAATGAGGTTGATTTTTTCGATGAAATAGAAATTTCTCTACTTGATGAAATGGCCACTGATGTTTCATTTGCACTTGAATACATTCAGAATGAAATTGAACGCAAAAAAGCAGACCTCCTTATTCAAGAGAATACTGAGCAGCTCAAAGTTCAAAACATTGAATTGCATGAATTAATAAAAGAACTTAGTCAGACCAATACTGAATTAGTTATTGCCAAGGAAAAAGCCGAAGAGAGCGATCGCTTAAAAACAGCCTTCCTACACAACATCTCTCACGAAATTCGTACCCCCATGAATGCAATTATTGGGTTTTCCGAATTCCTTAACGACCTTGAGTTTCTTCCCGAAAAGCGTAAACATTTTACCGATATCATTGTACAAAATTGCTACCAACTACTTTCTATTATCTCTGACATAATAAGCATTGCTACCATCGAGGCGGGTCAGGCAAAAATTACAGAAAATGAGGTCGATCTTAATTCAACCTTAAGACTTCTACACGAACAATTCCTGCTAAAAGACCAAAAGAAAAATGTTATCCTTATCCTAAAAAATACGTTACTCAATGGCGAGGTAAACATTACATCCGATGAAACAAAACTCGTCCAGATACTAACTAATCTTATTGGCAATGCGCTAAAATTCACACAACAGGGGTATGTAAATTTTGGTTACAAATTAAAAAGTAACGAACTCGAATTTTTTGTTGAGGATACAGGCATCGGCATCCCACCTGAAATGCACCAAGTAATATTTAATCGCTTTCGTCAGGTCGATGATACCGCACAACAATTCGGTGGTTCGGGTTTAGGCTTGTCTATCTCAAAGGCGTATGTAGAACTTATGGGTGGTAAAATGTGGTTAAAGTCTGAATTAGGCAAAGGATCAACTTTCTATTTTACTATCCCCTACAAAAAAGTTCAAAGAACTACTTTATTAGGAAAGCAGTCCATTAACGCTATAAAATTTGAAAACAAAACAACTATAACCCTTTTGATTGCCGAGGACGAAGAATCTAATTTCATGCTACTGGAAGAATTTTTGACAGGATTAAATATCGAAATAGTTTGGGCGAAAAATGGTTTAGAAGCAATTGAAATTTGCAAAACACAGGGTATCGATTTGATATTAATGGATTTAAAAATGCCAGTGATGGATGGCTATGAAGCTACAATGAGAATAAAAAATTTTAAACCAAATATGCCAGTTATTGCCCAAACAGCATACACAACAGATTTAGATAGGAATAAAGCCCTTGCATGTGGATGCTCTGATTTTATTACTAAACCTTTAAAACGAGAACTCTTAATTTCTAAAATAAAAAAACATTTGAAATAAAATAGTTTTATCAAACAAAGAAGCCCCATTTCCAACTGTGTCTTGTCCTAAAATAGGTTGACAAAAAAATCGAACAAAAAGTCAACTTAAAACAGGATTAGCATGAGTGAGTAAAGTAAAAACAGGAATAAGAATTAATGTGTAAACTACAAAAAGAAATACCATATCTTCGTGTAAACTTAAAGTAGGTTTTAGTTAAAAACCTGTCAAGTTATTTTAGGAAGATACACAAAATTACCATTGCATTGGAATAAAACCCAATTGCAGACCATCAAAATGCCTTTGCAGATAATCAAAACCTCTTTGCAGACAAACAAAATGCCTTTGCAGACCATCAAACCCTCTTTGCACGTAATCAATCGTGAATTGCGACAACACAAAACCCTATCGCAAAACAACAATCGTCAATTGCGTCAAAACAAAACCCCATTGCATCTCAATAATCGCATTTTGCGATAGCCTTATCATACATCGTAAGCCCGCAATCACCAAAAGCGAAAATTAGCTATTTATAACGTGAGTTCGATGTAAGTATAATATATTGATTCTCAGTTCACCATTAGATTGTTGCTTTGTCATGCTGAACGAAGTGAAATCCGAAGGATTCGCTGAAAGCAAACATCTGAATTTTAGATAATTAGATCCATCGCTTCGTTCAGGATGACACCTTGCATTGAGCTGACGTTATTTATAAAGAACTCCAATTTATTTGTGTGATGATGGTTTTGGGAAGTTCATCGCTTTTTGATAGTTTTACTAGCTGTGGATGGAAACGTAGTTTTCAACCCACAAGCAGAGACAACAAGCGGAAAACCGTTATGCGGATACAAAAACCTAGCGTAACAAATAGAACTGTTTTGTAAAACTAATTGCAGTAAAAAGAATACGAATTATTTATTAACTACCCAATGAAAATATATCTTGACTATAATGCTACAACTCCTATCGACAAAGAAGTAGCGCAAACAATGCAACCCTATCTTTATGGCTATTTTGGTAACCCATCAAGTGCTCATAGTTTTGGAAAAGAAACAAAACGAGCTGTAGAAAACGCTCGGGTACAGGTTGCCACAGCAATTAATTGCAAACCTAATGAGATTATTTTTACCAGTGGAGGAACAGAATCGAATAATTATTCCATAAAAGGATTTGCATTCGCCAATGAGCATAAAGGAAATCATATTATAACATCTACCATTGAGCACCCTGCCGTAATTGAAGTATGCAAATACCTAGGGAAAAGAGGATTTCAAATCTCATATATTCCAGTTGATGAATTCGGATTGCTTCAGCTGGATGAGTTGGAAAAGGCGATTACTCCAAAAACTATTCTTATCTCCGTAATGCACGCCAACAACGAAATAGGAACTATTCAGCCAATCTCAAAAATTGCCGAAATTGCCCGTAAATTCAATATAGTATTCCATACCGATGCTGCACAATCGTTGGGAAAATGCGCTGTTGATGTAAAAGAAATGGGAGTTGACTTATTGTCCATTGCAGGTCATAAATTGCATGCACCTAAAGGCATTGGGGCTTTGTATATTAGGAATGGTTTGGTTTTAGAGAAACTTATCCATGGGGCTGATCATGAACAGAATAAGCGTGCAGGAACCGAGAATGTGCTTGAAATCGTAGGATTAGGCAAAGCTTGTGAAATTGCCCATTGCGATTTGAGCAAAAATATGGAGCATTTAAAGAAAATGAGGGATTTGCTCCATAACCAATTACTCAATAAACTCACAGAAATCAAGTTAAATGGTCATTCACAATTACGACTCCCCAACACATTAAACCTTAGCTTTAAAGGATTGGAGGCTAATATCCTTTTAAACGAATTGGAGCTAAAGGGAATTGCCGCTTCAGCGGGAGCCGCTTGCCATACCGACTCAATTAAACTTTCATCAGTATTAACAGCCATTAAGCTAGATACTGATTTTGCAATGGGAACCATTCGATTTTCCGTAGGACGACAAACTACGGTAGCCGAAATAAACCAAGCATCTGAAATAATTGTGGATATTGTAAAGCGATTAAGATCATCTTAAACTATTTACGTACAAGAATACAACATGCCAAATATTTAACCCCGTTAAATCGGATGTAGGAAAGCCAAACATTGAATTGGATTGAAGATATGGCTCAACTATTAGGATTTTGCAGATTTTTCCTTTTCCTACCACTGATCATTCCCTGAGGCATCTATGATTGCTTCTGAGATAGTTCTAATCATCTCCCAAATAGCTTCGAATGCCCCTAAGATGACTTTGAATACCTCCATAAATAGTGCTTTTTTGAAAAAAAATCTTCAGATAGCTGGTAATTTTTTGCAAACGGCTTAAATTGTCTATAAATTTAAAAATTTTGTATTTAACTCTTTCAATATTGATGTTGTTTTAGATATGGCTTTAGAGAAACATAATAAACGGGACGAGAATTTGTCGATACTTGAGTTTCTGGAAGAAGCTCAGATGCTTATTCGAGGTGGTTTTTGGTATTGGGATATTTCAAAACCTGCTATAGAATATAGCAATCAAGTATTTAACCACCTTGGCTTTAAACTAAAAAACTCTTACACATCAATCGCTAAAGTATTCCAACTTATTCATCCTAATGATAGGAACTTAGTTGAAATTGCAGTAAAAGATCTTATTGATGGCAAGGCCGAAAGCAAAGAAATTGAATTTAGAGCAAAGATTGAGGATGGTAGTTGGAAAGCGTTTTTAGTAAGAGCCGCAATAGCATCCAAGGATAATAATGGGAAGCCAAAAGTAATTGTTGGATCTATAATAGATATAAGCCACCAGAAAGAACTATTACAAAAAATAGAGTTAAGCGAAAGAAGGTTAAAAAAAACACAACGAATCGCTCATATAGGCAGTTGGGAAAGTAAACCATTGGAGGGTTCAGATTACTGGTCAAAGGAAACATATAAAATCTTCGGTTTTAAAAAAGGTTCAGTAAAACCTAGTATCCAATTAATTGCTCCATATATTAATTCGGATGATTTATTAGCCTTAAATAAAAAATTTGATGATATAAAAAGGTCAACTGACAGGAATCTTTTCAACTCCATTTTTAGGTATATAGGACCCGATCAGGTTGAGAAAAATTTGCAAATTACAGTTGAAGTTGATCGGGATATAGCAAATAATCTAGTTAAATGGCATGGGGTTGTATATGATATTACAACTAATATAAAATACGAAAGGAAGCTAAAAGAGGATAAAGAAAACTTAATGTCGTTGGTAAAGAACTTACCAGCAATGGTTTATGCTATTGATCATAATAACAGCATCGTATTTTGGAACAAAGCGTGTGAGAATATTACAGGCTATAAATCGAAAGAAATTATTGGAAATGAAAATGCACTCAAATTATTATACCCTGATACTGAGTTAAGAAAAAAGGTGAAGAAGCAGCTAGGAAACACTTCATCATCACTCTCAACTTGGGAATACCGTTTAACAACAAAGACTGGAGAGCAAAAAGATATTGCATGGACAGCTTTTAACGATTACGTTAAAGTTGAAGGTTGGAATGCTGTAGCAATAGGTTATGATTTAACCCCCCAGAAAATAAACGAGAGAATTCAGCAGGATTATCAGTATAAGTTAGAAGCATTAGCCCAAACTGCAACCGACCTAATTGGACTCCCAATTTCCGAAAGCATATATCATTATGTTGGAACTCAATTAGAAAAATTCTGCCCAACAGTAATTCATGTTGTGGTCTCCTTTGAATCCGAGAAAAATGTAATAAATATAGAAGGAATCTATGGGTTAGATATGAAAGCATGGTCTAACCTTCTTGAAATATTGGGTTGGAACCCTATTGGGCGAAGATTTCATATTTCAGAATATGCTTTGGAGTTTTTAACAAAACATGAACCATCAAGAATTAATAAGCCCCTTTACGAATTGTCTGATGGACAAATATCTTCTGCAGCAGCTCGAAGTATTGAAAAGTTCTTAAGGATTAGAGATATTTTTATTAATGGTTTTCTTAAGGAAAATATCTGTTATGGGGGAGTTATAAGTATAATATTAGAAAATTCAATAGCTATAGATCTATCCATAATAGAGGGAATTGTGAATCAGGCTTCAGCAGCTTTGAATCGTAAAGATCTAGAAAACAAGCTAATGTTAGCAAAAGAAAAAGCAGAAGTTTCTGATAAACAAAAATCTGCTTTCTTAGCAAATATGAGCCACGAGATCCGAACACCAATGAATGCAATAATCGGATTTTCTCAGCTTTTAGCCCTTCCAAACCTCTCCGATGAAAAGAAAAATCAGTTTATTGAGATTATTAATAATAAAGGGAACAATCTTGTTAAGTTAATCAACGATATTATTGATACCTCTAAAGTTGAATCAGGTCATCTAACTATTGTTTTTGCACCCTGCAATTTGAACAATCTATTAAAATATCTTCAGAAATTTTATAATAAAGAGAAGATATTTCAAAAGCGTGAGGAAATTGATATTAAAATAGTTGTACCTGATGGTTGCGATTCTCTTGACTTAGTTACCGATGAGGGTCGACTTGAGCAGATACTTACAAACTTAATTGGGAACGCATTAAAATATACCGAAAGGGGAGTTATAGAGTTTGGATATTCCTTAGATAACAACCAGATTACTTTTTTTGTAAAAGATACAGGCGTTGGAATCGATCCACAAATGCAAACCATGATATTTGAGCGTTTCCGTCAAGTTGAAGATGTAACTGATAAAAGATTTGGAGGAACTGGTTTAGGCTTATCAATATCAAAAGGGATTGTAAATTTACTAGGTGGTTCTATTTGGGTTGAATCAAAATTGGGTGTTGGAACAACATTTTACTTTACGTTACCACTTCAAATTTATCAAAATGTTGATATTAATAAGGAACTTCGAGTAATTGAAGGAAAAGAGCATCGCCCTGATTGGAGAAACAAAGTAATACTAATTGCGGAGGATGAAGAGGTTAATTACATTTTTATTAAGGAAATACTGAGCCTTACAGGAGCAATAATCCTTTGGGCAAAAGATGGCTCTCAAGCGGTTGATCTTGTAAATAAAATTAAAAAAATTGATCTAGTACTAATGGATATTAAAATGCCAGTCATGAATGGTTATGCGGCATCTATGGAAATTCGACAAATAAATCCAAAGTTGCCAATTATCGCCCAAACTGCTTACGCTTTTATTGAGGATCGTCAAAAGGCAGAAGCTGCGGGATGTAATGATTATCTAACAAAACCAATAAATAAAAATGAGCTTTACACAATTCTTGAAAAATATTTAGGCTCTTAAGTTTATGATATCTAGTGGTTTATATTAATCACCAATTAGATCGTTGACAGATTCTTCATGATTGTTACTAGAAACTCCACTATTTGTAATAGAAATTTTTCTATTAATCCTCGTAAATCTAGGAATTTGATTTACCCGACATTTGTTTATACTCTTCAAATTCCTTATTTTTTTTATTTAATTCGGCATTAATTTTCTCAATTTCAATATTTCGAGCATTTAAAGTTTCTTCTATTGTTTTTAGCTCTTCGAGTTGCTGACGAGTTTCTTCCTCATTTTGTTGCATGTTTCCTGTATGCTCCTTTAGCTGCTGTATGAGTAAAACATTGTGCTCATTCATCTTAACAGTATTCAGGTTATTGGCAACTATATATGCAACTTTAGTAACATACTCAAGTTCTACAGGTTTAATTTCTTTAAACGAGGCCAATTCAATTACCCCAAGAACACTCTTTTCAAAACACATTGGAGCAATAAGGAGGGACTTAGGAGCAGCACTTCCCAATCCTGAGTTAATAGCAAGATAATTATCAGGGATATTAGAAATTAGTTGCACCTCATTGTTCGTAAATGTTGCACCAATAAGACCGCTATTTGTTGGTATTATCGAACTCATGCTTTTTTGTTCCTTGCTTAATCCATAATCTGATATAATCTCAAGGTAAGGTTCTTCAGATGTATCAGTATTTAAAACGTATAGAGCTCCAATTTTTGCATCTAAATACTGAATCAATGTAATAAGCACATTCTTACATAATTCCTTGTAGTTATCTTTATCTTTTGATACTACTTCATTTATTTGTGCGATACCCACATTAATCCAATTAAGAGATTGCTCTTTTTCCTGATGTTTCATGAGTTCGTTGTGCTGCAATTGCAGTTCACTTGTTCTTTCCTCAATTCTACTTTCAAGACTTCCTTTTTCAAGAGTCAATTGAGCACTTAGTTCCTCATTTTCATTTATAGCATTCGCTGATTTATTATTAATTGTAATAGATTGTATTAGCATAAATGTTACTAAACCATAAGGAGCCACATAGGCAGTGCTTATAATTCCCATACTACTCAATACATCATTCATTGCAGTTGAGTACAGAATTAACATTCCTAGAAAAGTTGGGAGTGCGTATTTTCTTTTTCGAATTGAAGCTACTAGTAAAACGCGAAGAATTATGTATAGACCAAAAACAAGAACATAAAGTTCAAAGAAAATTCGAATTTTGCCATAAACAATTGCAGGTGTTGTAATTACTAGAAGCGTTATTATTAAGCCTATGTATAAAAATATATCTCTAGCGATTTTAGGAAAATCGTCTTTAAATAATAGGTAAGCAAATAGACCAAAAAGAGGGATAGTACCAAAACCTGAAAAATTATCAAGTTTCATTAAAAGTTCCCAATTGATATTTGGGAAGACATAAGTGATAATCCTATCACCAGTTGATATGTTTCTTAGAAACATAACTAGACAGGTAATCCCAAAGTATAAATTTGAGCGATCGTCTTTTCTGAAGAAATATAGGGTTAGGTAGTTAATCCCAATAATAATAATAATCCCGATTATGACTAGATTTAGAATGTCCATCCACCGACTTTCGGTTAGAATATTATTATAAGTGCTAAAATAGATTGGAGAATGTAACCCTGCTCTTTGATGGGAGAAGTTCGAAACCTGAATAATAATTTCAATAGTATCGGTTGGACCATCGGCAGGGTCCATTATAAATGGTATATTTTGATATTTAAATGCAGGTTCACTGCTTTCTTTTGTTTTTCCAACCTTTCCAACATTAGTTAATAGTTTACCATTTACCCAAAGGTTATAACTTGTAAAAATTGTTGAAATATTTAAACCATATATTTTTTTATCCTTATCGGGCTTCTTATGAATAATTAATCGGTATGTAGCATAACCAGCGCAAGGAAGTTTTTGGCCGTTTATTTTATATGTAGCCCATGATTTAGGGACTTTTACAAACTCAGGTTTAGAAATCTGACTTATGTCTTTAAAGTCTTTAGGTTCATAAAGTTGATTCCAATAAAATTCCCAGTTACCTTGAAGTTTAATGGTGTTGCTTTCTAAAACATTGTTTAATCCAAGTTCAAGAATACCGTTTGCTACAACAAAATTATTGTTGGTTTTTGCAAATGCACTGGTACCTAAAGAAATAATGAGGAGTATTCCTAAGAATTTTTTATACATAACTCACCTTTTGAAAATTTATCTAAAACTACTTTTTTTATTTTAATTGTAGAAATACTGAAAGCAATTTTTGAAAATTTAGTATAATTCTGTTCATATTTATAATTTAGCACAATCATAAATTTAAAATTAATTATACGATATGAACAAAATTATTATTCTAGGTGCCGGAATGGTAGGTAAAGCCATGGCAATTGATTTATCAAAAAAACATAATGTTACCTCTGCCGATATTGATAAATCTTCGCTTGAATTTCTTTCCAAAAATTATAATATCAAAACTGTTGTACTTGATGTAAATAATGACGAAGATGTAAAATCAGCTATTAAAGATTTTGACTTAGTAATTTCTGCGGTTCCAGGTTTTCTAGGCTTAAAAACCATGACTAATGTTATAAAGTGTAACAAAAATCTTGTTGATATATCCTTTTTACCCGAAGATGTAATGCACTTGAATAGCTTAGCAAAGGAGCATAATGTTTCGGTTGTAATGGATTGCGGTGTAGCACCGGGTATGCCTAATTTTATTGTGGGTTATCATAATGAATCGATGAAAGTTGAGAGTATGGAATATATGGTTGGGGGATTACCGAAAACTAGAACATTTCCCTTCGAATATAAAGCACCATTTTCACCTTGTGATGTAATAGAAGAATATACTAGGCCTGCTAGATATATGGAGAATGGGCATGTGGTGGTTAAACCCGCAATGAGCGATACTGAGTTTATTGATTTTCCTACTGTTGGAACACTAGAGGCCTTTAACTCTGATGGCCTTAGATCCCTTGTATATACGCTAAATAATATTCCAAATATGAAGGAGAAGACTTTACGTTATCCTGGACATATTAAACTGATTCAAGCATTTAAGGCAGCAGGTTTTTTTAGTAAGCAGCCAGTTAGTTTTAATGGACAATCGATTGTACCATTTGATTTTACAACCAAACTTATATTTGATGCATGGAAACTAGGGCCTGAAGAACCTGAATTCACTGTTATGAGGGTAATTATTCAGGGAATTGAAAATGGATTGCGAAAAGAGATAATTTATGATCTTTTTGATGAATATGATCCTAAGGAAAAGCTCTCTTCAATGGCACGGACAACTGGCTTTACAGCAACTGCCACTGCCGAGATGATACTCGAAGGAAAATTCTCTGATAAAGGGGTTTTTCCACCTGAACTAGTTGGTAAGAAGCCGGAATGTTTTAACTATATATTAAAGTATTTGAGTGAAAGGAATATTCAATACAATAAAAAGGAAAGAGTTATTCAATAATTGCTTCATAAAGTGCTAATGAGATAATTTTTCAGATTTCTTCTGAAATCATAACCATATTTTTCATTAGCACTTTACTATTTTTTATAAAACATCTCCTGATGCAGTACAAAAAGGCGCATTTAGTGATATAAAACTATTGCTATCTATAGCAGTTGCTTAAAACACCTTCAATTTTAATAGTTTAAAGAAAAACCCACAAAAGGGTGATTAAAATCATCGAAGTTGTGCAAATCTTGACTAGACCCTTGTGATACCTTAGAGCATTTTACTTTACTTTTATAATATCTTTCTGGTTCTAATTTTCATTTTAAGGTTAATTTTTTTAATATTAAATTTAATAGGTTGATATTTAATTAAATAGATTAATGTATCAACAAAATAATTGACTATCTACCTGTCGCTCGGAGTATGTAGTATTATAATTATTCTAAATGATAATTAAATGTAAAATACTAGTTACTATAATTTTAACATCGAAAGCATTTTTGTTGGCTGTCATTCTACAATTATTAAACCCTACCGAATTATTCGCTCAATTATCAGATTCAAAAATAAAAACAGTTTACGCCTATCAGTTTGTTCAAAATATAGAATGGCCTGATGAGCAGGCGATTGATAGTTTTAGCATCGTAGTTTTTGCTAATAATCCTGCATTGATTCAGGACTTTAAGGAAATTTCGAGAACAAAAACCCTTAAGAGTAAACCAATAAGTATTAAGGTAATAAATGATATATCGCAGATTATCAAACCTTTTCCCAAAGTAATTTACGTTGAGAAAAACTTTAACCAAAATCTCATAAAATTACTCAGAATAATTGAAAATTCTCCAGTGCTTGTAATAACTGAAGAATATGATATTAAAGACTTAGTAATGATTAATTTATTCTATGTAGACAAGAATGCTAGATTAGAATTTGAAGTGAATAAAAACTCAATTGAAGCGCAACATAGCCTAAGAATTCTTCCCAAACTACTTCTCCTTGGTGGCTCAAAAGTAGATGTTGCTCTACTATATAAAAAGCAGGAAGAATTATTAGAAAATGCGTATGAGAAAGTTAAAAAATTTCAACTTGAAATTGATAGCCAACAAAAATTGATTGATTTTCAGCATAAAGAGATCGATGAGCAAAAGAAGGCAATAGAGGTTCAGAAAATCGAAATAGAGAACCAACAATTTAGAATCAATTCACAGAAAAATAGTCTTGATACTCTGATAAATGAGGTTGAGAATCAAAGGCAAATGATATCAGTGAATCTTATTATTTTAAAAGAACATCAAAAAGAGATTGAACAGCAGCAAAAGCAGAAAATAATTGAGAATGAGGAGATGGTTAAAAGAAATGAAGTTCTGGGAAAACAAAAAATAGAAATACAAAACCAACAACAGAAAATTGATAGTCAGGGTAATATATTAGATTTACAACAGAAAAGAATTCAAACTCAAAAATGGTTTTTATTTCTTTCATTTGCTGTTGTATTCCTCACCTTTTTTCTAATTTATTTTATTTATAGAGGGTATAAGAGTAAACAAAATGCAAATAAACTTCTTGAAGAGAGTAATATCTCCATTCAGCATAAAAATGAAGAAATTGAAGCATACAATGAGGAATTAAAGGTTACAAATGATGAGTTGAATTTTCAAAAAGAAGAAATATTTGCTCAAAAGGAAGAAATCCTTGCTCAAAAAGATAAATTACAACTGGCTAATGCAACCAAGGATAAATTTTTTGGCATCATAGCACACGATCTACGTAATCCCTTCAACCTTCTTTTAGGACTTTCTGAAATACTTGTTGACCAGATTAACGCATCCAATCATGATAAAAGCATTGAAATTTCTGAAAAAATTAACCAAACATCTTCTGTAGCCTTTGATTTGCTTGAAAATCTGTTGACTTGGAGTAGATCTCAAACTGGGCAGACCTTATTTTACCCAAGTAATTTGAATGTAAAGGATGCAATTGACACGAATATTCTACTTTTAAAAAGTTCCGCAGAAAGCAAAGGAATTCACCTTAGTTCAGTTTTAACTGATAATCTTTATGTTCGTGCTGATAAAAATATGTTACTTACAATACTAAGGAATCTCTTGACCAACGCTATTAAATTCTCTAGGAATAGCGACAAAATCTTTGTAAAGGCTGAAGAAAATGATGATTGTATTACCATTCATGTTTCGGATACGGGTGTTGGTTTAGATAAACATGTAATTGAGAAATTGTTTAAAGTCAATGAGAATGTTAAAACAGATGGAACTGCCAATGAGCGAGGCACTGGCCTGGGATTAATTCTTTGTAAGGAGTTTATTGATTGGCATCAAGGAAAAATTTGGGTAGAAAGTAAAAAAGGGATTGGTAGTCGATTTTCTTTTACACTACCAAAAGTAAAGGAATGAAAGAAAGAATTTGACATCTAGTTTATTAAATCATATTTTGGTTTAAAACCATAAATTAATTACGGTAACTAGTTGAAAACATTATTAATACATATCAAAATCTAATGAAAATAAGACTTGCCTTTGGTTCAGGTGAAAAAAATAATAAATATTGTCAGAAATATATTTTAGAATCACAAATATTTTGCATTATTTTAGGTAATAGTTTTGAAAACTTTCGTCTTTTAGGTGACTAAAGGGAGATAGAATGGTTGGTTTTTTGTACGAATGAAAATGCGTGAGACTAAAATTTACTATTAAATAAAAAAACTAAAACCAGAACGTATGAAAAATACTTTACTTATTATTTTGGTTCTTGTGGCCAATTTAGTAGATGCTCAGAGAACGGTATCGGGTCTTATTACTGATAAAAGCAACAATCCCATGGAGGGAGTAACAGTTAGCGTGAAAAACGCTAACGTAAAAACCCAAAGCGATGCTAATGGTAAATATTTCATTGAAGTGCCGTTAGAATTTAAAACTCTTGAGTTTGCTATGAGAAAATTCAAGTTACAAGAAGTAGATATAACCGGCGATGTAATAAACATTACCATGAGAGCTCTTGATGATGAGGTTAATTTATTTGAACTCAATTTAGAAGAGTTGATGAATATTGAAGTAGTAACAGCAACAAAAAAAGGAGAGAAAATTTCTGATGCCCCGGCTACCGTAAGAGTTATTACTGAAGAACAAATAAAATTATTTGGTTGGCGCGATTTGAAAGACGTTTTTAGGGCTATCCCTGGAATTGATGTTTCTTACGATGTACAAGGCGAAATCCGTACCCTCGTTACTATGCGCGGTGTATTGGGAAATCAGAAATTGCTTATTTTGCAGGATGGACAGATGCAGAACCCAATTACGGGAGAACGATTTATTTTTGGCAACAATATCCCATTGAATTTGTATAAACGAATCGAAATTGTTTATGGCCCTTCCTCTGCATTATATGGAGCTGATGCATATGCCGGCGTTATCAACATGATTACCAAAGATGGAGGCGATTTTGACGGTATTGAAACCAATGAAGGCTACGTGTCCACAAATGCATATGTTGCTGATATTACTTTTGGTAACAAAATATCAGAGAACACCGATTTGGTTATGGGTGGTCGTATTTATAATGGTGAAGATTTTAAATTGCATGAACATTACAAGGATATGCTTGATTACGGGAGTGTAGGAAATTATTCGGGTAATTTGGCTAAACAAGACAAATCATTTCCCATTAAAAATTGGAATTTATTTACAAAATTAAAATACAAAAAGTTAACAATTGGAGGCGATTGGCAACATGAATATGAATCACAAGCAATGTCTACCATACCAAGCAATTATGCCTATACTGCAGAAGATGTATGGAGTCAGGATTTACGACACATGTATGTTAAATATGATATTATTTCCAACGAAAAAATTGATTTTAATGCTACGGTTACAGTTGGCGATTATACCGTTAACCCAACTAGTAATTTTACAATTATCAATGGAACTTTAACCGATGCTGATCGACAATTCAAATATGCTTATTCTTCGTATATTCAAGGATTAATTCAGAATTCGTGGAATATAAGTGATAATCTATCAGTAATTATGGGAATCTCGTATGCCGATGTAAAATCGTTCCCTAAAACTCAAAACCTTGCAAATCCATTTACTCCTGGAGGTAAATTAGAAGATAATTTGTCTTATTTTGTTGATAATTCGGGTTATGTATTTGGGAAAATTGGATTAACCGATTCAATCTTTGGTGAAAGGAACTATAGTAATTTCGGGTCGTTTATACAGTCACAATATAAAATGACAAAATATCTTTCTTTAACCGTTGGTGCTCGTTACGATTACAATACAATTTACGGTTCTACTTTCAACCCCAGAGCAGGGTTGGTTTTTACTCCTGCGAAGAGAATTTCGATTAAAGGATTGTTTGGAACAGCTTACATTCAACCCTCAAATTATTATAGATGGGAGAACTGGGCAAATCCTTTTGCTATGCATATTCCAAACGAAAACATAAAGCCGGAGAAAATTCAAACTATGGAGATAAGTGGTAGCTATTTCATCAATGACTATGCTTCTATTTCGATGAGTATTTTTAGAAACGATATGACTGATGTAATTCGACCTATTCCAGCAGCATCACAAACAGGTAATTACCCTTATTACAACCCTTACCGCACTTTGATTGGCGAAAGTGTGAATACAGGATTTGTTGAAATTAATTCTAATTCAGGATCAATGTATAGTCAGGGAGCCGAAATTGAATTTAATTTCCGATTGAGAAGTTTTGGTGCAAACCTAGCGTATTCATATGTTGCAGGGAAAGATAATGATGACGATTCAAACATTCCTAAGGTATCGCAAAATAAATTGAATGCGAATTTATTTTATAAAGGTCAAAAGTTTTACGCATCTTTATCTGCACGTTATTATAGTGATATTCAGGCTGCAACGACCAATTCCCTATATGGAACTGGTGGAACTCAAGAAGGTGGTAAACTTCCAGGATCCACCATTTTTTATGCCAATGCAGGGTGTAATTTTACAAAATCATTCTCAATATCTGTAAACGCTGAGAATTTATTCAACACAAAACATTATGGAGCAGCACCTTATGCCGAAAGTATTTGGATTCAACCGAGAGCCCCACAGCCTTTAAGGGTATTATTTGTAGGTATTCATTATCGATTCTAAGATTATGCATAGGCCTAAAATAGATTGACTAAATTATGGTGTAGTGAATATTATTGATGTTCTAAAGATCTTCAGAACAGATAAAAGATTCAATTTTACTGTAAAATTTGGCTATATTTTGAGTAAATGCTATTATAATTAAGGCATAATATACAGCGGATAGATATAAATATCAAGAATTTATCAACTGGTTTTAATTTTATAATTGAGTTAATGTAGGTGTTTTAATTTGATATTTGTTTAGGTTAACTAACACAATTGCTTTAATTCAACTAGAAGGGAAGTAATTTAATTGCTAGGTTTGATAATACTTGGTATGGTATGATTATGAAAAGGGAAACATAATAATACTTTAAGGAGGGTCAGTTATGAAAAGAAGATTTTTTATTATTTGCCTACTAGTGATTGCTTTTGCATTCAATGCCGAAGCTCAAGTAGAAAAATTACAAGCATTTTTTATTTATAATTTTACAAAATACATTGAATGGCCACCTGATTATCAATCTGGTAATTTTGAAATTCTAGTACTTGGTAATTCAACAATAGATAGTTATCTTAAAGAAATTGCTTTGAGCAAAAAGGTTGGTAACCAATCTATTGAAATTAAAAAAATCAGTTCTGCAGGTGAGATATCAAAATGCCATATATTATTTATATCAAAAGAAAAAAGCGGTGAATTGCAAAATGTGATTTCAAAGATTGGATCAAATAGTACTCTAATAATTACAGAAAAAGACGGTCTTGCCAGCATGGGGGCGGCAATAAACTTTGTTATTATTAGTGATAAGCAAAAATTTGAACTTAACAAAAGAAATGTGACAAAATATGGTTTGAAAATTAACAATCAATTGGATGGATTGGCAATTATAGTTAATTAATTTATCTCAATAACTAATAATAAGAGTATGAAATTAAACTTAACCATCGCGCAAAGATTAATAGTTGGATTTGGAATTTTAATTGTGGCCATCTTAATCAATGGAGTGCTAATTTATACAACTCTATATAATAATAGAAAAATTAATCAAGAAATTTCGAATGTTTATGCCCCGTCAGTTACATATTTAAACGATCTTAATAATATAGTTACTAACTCTAAGATGTTAATTAAGAACTGGGTTTTTATTGAGAAAAAGAATAATACTCCGGATAAATTAAAACTAAAAGATTTACAAAGTACAGATTTCCCAAAGGTTAGAGATGCACTTAGCAGAATTAGTAAGAATTGGAATGAAAACGATCAGATCATACTGAATGATATTTTAAATATAATAGGAAATGATCTTTTTGTACAACATAAAAAAATAATGGATCAACTTTCTACTTTCGATAGCTATAATGATCCTGCTGTTCTTTTTGAAGTAAATCCTTTGGTTGATGAGGGGGGGAGTGTGATATTAGTTACGGATAAAGTATTAGAGAAACTAAGCGCACTAAAGAAAAAATATGAGATGGAATCAGAGCGTAAAAGTGATTCCATGGAGGTGTCATTTATTGGGTTTCAGAGATTTGTAGTTGTAATGGGTTTAGTTTCAATGATAATTGCTTTTTTTGTGTCAATTATAGTTATTAATACAATAAAGACTAGTTTAAATGATGCATCATATGTAGTTACAAAACTGTCTCAAGGTGATCTATCTGTTGAATTTGATATCAAGAATAGAGATGAAATAGGTTTACTGCTCGAAAGATTAAGAGAGATGGTGGTTAACTTACGTAATATAATTGGTAAAATTTCAACCAGTTCCGATAATATTGCTAATTTGAGTGAAGAGATAAGTTATAGTTCCCAAATTATTTCCAAAGGTGTTTACGAACAGGCGTCTTCTACAGAGGAAGTTTCCTCCTCTATGGAGGAGATGGCTGCTAATATTCAGCAAAACTCTGAGAATGCTCAGCAAACGGAAAAAATAGCATTGAACGCTGTTACAGGAATTTCCCAAGGGAATAAATCAGCAGCCGTTGCAGTTGAATCAATGCGAAATGTTGTAAGTAAGATTTCGATAATCAGCGAAATAGCTTTTCAGACTAATATTCTTGCTCTTAATGCAGCTGTTGAAGCTGCTCGAGCTGGTGAATATGGGAGAGGATTCGCTGTTGTTGCAGCTGAGGTTAGGAGATTGGCGGAAAGGAGTAAAATCGCTGCTGATGAAATTAATAAAGTATCGCTGGATGGAGTTAATATATCAGAAAGAGCGGGTAAACAATTGAACGAAATTGTACCTGAAATTGAAAAAACAGCACGATTGGTTCAAGAGATATCCGCTTCAAGTCTAGAACAAAATTCTGGAGCATTTCAGATAAATAATGCAGTACAACAGCTTAACTCAATTACTCAGCAGAATGCTTCAGCGGCTGAAGTTCTTGCTTCGAAATCAATGGATCTTTCAACTATGTCTGTTGAACTTAAGGAGGTTATTAAATTTTTTAATCTATAGTTGATTTTTAAAAGTGTTGCATCAAAGAATTTGATGAACTTGGACTAGAGATTTTGAGCAGAATGAGGAAAATATTCGAGGCCTTTTTGTTTCGGATTGCAGGAAAAGAGAAAGGATAAATAAAAAACCACTTACTTGAACGAATCTTGTAAGTGGTTTTTTTCTGGTGATCCGGACAGGAGTCGAACCTGTGACCCACAGCTTAGAAGGCTGTTGCTCTATCCAACTGAGCTACCGGACCCCTTTATATAAATACCTATCGGGGCGCAAAAATAGGAAAAATCTTACTTTTCACCTAACACTATTAAAAGAAATATTGAAAACTTATATAAACAATTTAAAATCAACGAAGATTGAAGTGGTAAATAAAAGAGTGGTAGGATATTATTCGTTTACGCTTGACTAAATGGTATGTGAGTATTTATAATGTATCATTTTAGTTAAAGTTGTTTCACATTGAAACAATTTCAGACATTAAGCAGTTTTAAGTTATGAGTTATTTCATTGATAATATGTGATTTAAAAAGAATGGTCGATGTATTGTAATAATTGAAATCAAATAAATTTGATACCATTATGCTTAAAAACTATTTAACGATCTCTCTAAGAAATATCCTAAAAAATAGGTTTTTCACTTTCGTCAATATCTTTGGTTTATCTATAGGTATTGCTACTTCAATTCTAATATACCTTTATATAATGCATGAGTTGAGTTACGACAAGGAGCAACCAAAATATGAAAGAATTTACCGAGTTGTTTCCGATAATACTCATGAAAATAAAGTGGAACACGAAGCAATAACTCCAAACCCATTAATACCCACTTTGCGGAATGAGATGACAATTCCTGAAGGAATGACTCGAATTATTTTCTGGGAGAATGGCGTATTTTCATGTGACAATAAAAAGTATAAACTCAATAATTTACTTTTTATTGAGCCTCAGTTTTTCGATGTTTTTAGCGTTGAATGGCTTGTTGGCTCTCCTTCTGTTTTTAAAAGTCCGAACGTAGCTGTTATTACTGAATCGACTGCTAGAAAGTTATTTGGAACCCTTGATGTAATAAATAAACCCATAAAATTGAATGGAAAGTCAGCCCTAACAATCATGGGCTTGATAAAAGATAGTAGGCTAACAAATATTCCATTTACTATTCTAATCTCTTATGAAAGCTACCCTAAACTCGAAATGCCTTTTGCAATTGATAGTTGGAGTACAACAATATCAGGTTTTCAATCATTTCTGGTGCTGAAAGATATTAATGACTCTAATGATGTTGAAAGGCAAATAAATAGGATTGTTAAGAAGAGTACTTCTGAGCGTGATTCAAGCGATGTTTTTAGTTTACAACCACTTTCAAAAGTTCGTACAGATATTACTTATGGGCGTTCAAACTTAAATGGATTTACAGATCCTACATACTTAGTCATTTCGGCTATTGTGGGTTTCTTTGTACTTTTGTTAGGCTGCATTAATTATATCAATTTATCTCTTTCTATTCTGATCAAGCGCCATAAAGAGATTGGCATTAGAAAAGTAAATGGAGCGTTAAGCACAAGCATCATAAAACAGTTTACTCTCGAATCTATATTAACTATAATAATATCTTTCTTAATTGCCATTCTGCTTGCTGAGATTGTTCTTCCTTATCTAAGCAACCTTCTCGATGGTCAGATATATAAAAATGTGTATCAGTTACCTTCCGTTTTCTTGTTTATGACAGTGCTTATTGTAATTCTTATTACAATCACAGGTATATTACCATCCCTTAAAGTGTCTTCGATAAAGGCAATTGAAATCTTCCGTAAGAGTGATGGAGTTAAAGGTATGTCATCATATTCGTTCAGAAATATATTAATTGTTATTCAGTTTTTAGTTTCAGTTGTACTTATTGCATCAACATTCATAATTGCAGAGCAAATAAAGTTTTTACGCACAAAGGAACTTGGATATTCTACAAAGAATATCATTAATTGCCCTATCACATCTAATAAGAGGGCTTTAATCGATGATTTAAAGGGACAACTATTGGCTATGCCAGATGTTGAAAAGGTGAGTTTTTCTTTGGGAGCCCCTACATCTGGGTCAAATGCAAATACTGGATTCCAATCGCCATATAAGAAAGATGGAGAAAGAAGTTTGGTTAGTTTTAAATGTGTAGATTATGATTATGCTGAGACTTTTGACATCAAGTTAATTGCAGGTAGATGGTGGAATGCAGAGGTTAGAAACGATTCTGTTAATGAGTTTCTCGTTAACGAAACATTTATTAAAAGGCTTGGATTTCCTAGAGATAATGAATCATTGGGAACAGTTATAAGCATTGCAGGAAATAAGGGGCCTATAATTGGCGTGATAAAGGATTTTCACTCTTCTTCGCTACGCAATAGTATTGAACCATTGTTGTTTGCACAAATTAGACAACTATACTATAATCTGAGCATAAAGTTGAAACCAAACTATAGTCCCAATACTATTAAGCAAATTCAGGACAAATGGCAAACTGCTTTTCCCGATGATATATGGGAGTATCAATACTTCGATGATTCTATAAAGGAACAATATAAGGGTGATGAACGAACTTTCAAGTTGGCAGTAACCGCATCATGGATTGCAATTTGCATTGCTCTGCTTGGATTATTTGGTATCTCAGGCTATACCATTCAACAGAAAACAAAAACAATTTGTTTGCGAAAATTTTTAGGAGCCGAGGTTCCAGGGTTAATCATCTACCTATCAAAACGATTCGTGTATATGGTTCTGATTGCGAACATTATTGGTTTGCCAATTGCCTATTATGCAATAAACAAGTGGTTAAGCCAGTTTGCCTATCATGTTAATATCAATTTGATTTACTTTGCTGCAACCTTATTGCTTTCGGTATTAATTAGTATTTTAATAATCAGCTACTATGCTGTTCGCACAGCAAATCAAAATCCAGCGGTGGTGTTAAGGAATGAGTAAATAAAGAGGGAAATTAGTGACCAGAATAGAGTTTCTAGCAGAACCTATTCTGGTTTTTTATACCTATTTCATTCATTTTCTAAAATTTGCATTGTACTATAAATGTATTCTAAATTAACATTTTGTCGAATTAGGTCAGCCAGTTTATTGTACTGTTCATCCTTAAATGCTGAATAATCGAATTTTGTATTGATATCATTAAACCCACTTTCGTTTAGAATAGAATTTACTACAGTCTGATTGTCAAATATCCCATGAATATAGGTGCCCCATGTTTTGGAGTTTAAAAAGTAGCCATCTTTTCTATTGTCATTAATAATGCAAAGAGGACTTTCATTTGTTGATATGGTTTCTCCCATGTGAATTTCATACCCTTTACAATCTTCTCCGCCTCTAAGAAAAGAAAAAGAGCATTGTTCCGTTACCTTTTCATTAGTGAGGGTTGTTATAACAGGTAATATTCCAAGGCCTTGAATGGTCTCAATATCACCTTCGATATGGAGTGGATCATGAATTTCCTCACCCATAATCTGAAAACCTCCACAAATCCCATAAACGGCCTTGCCGTTTTCGTGTGCATTGATAATCGCTTTTGCCATGCCCGATTTTTGGAGATAAATGATATCCGAAATAGTATTTTTCGAACCTGGAATTATAACTATATCAGCATTCGATAAATCGTTTACATTCTCTGCATAATAAGTATGAACATCAGGTATTCGCTCTAGTTGGTTGAAATCGGTAAAATTTGACATGTGCCTTAAAAGGACGATTGCAATATTGATTTTACCTTTTGATATATCCTTCGATCTACTATCTAAAATAACGGAATCTTCCTGTTCAATATGTATATCACGGAAATAAGGAATAATTCCAACTACAGGTACCCCTGTAATTTCTTCGAGAATTTTTTTTCCCTCTCTGAATAGTTCAATATCTCCGCGGAATTTATTTATTATTATACCCTTAATAAGTTCTCGTTCTTCTTTTGGAAGTAGTTGGATAGTGCCATAAACGCTTGCAAAAATGCCTCCTTTATCAATATCAGCAATTAGGTAAGTGGAGGCATTAACATCAAGTGCAACACGCATGTTTGTTATATCATATTTCCATAAATTAATTTCAGAGATACTCCCTGCGCCCTCTATTACTATTGGATTATAGATTTTTTCTAAATTGCGGTATGAATCCATTGCTTCATGGAAAAGTTTATCCCGATCAGTATGAACAAAGAATTCCGAGGCTGACTTGTTACCAATTGGTTTTCCTTTCAATACTACCTGTGAATTTAAGTATCCTGTAGGTTTTAAAAGTATTGGATTCATGTCTACTGAGCATTCAATGCCACAAGCTTCTGCCTGAACTGCTTGTGCTCTGCCAATTTCGAGTCCATCGGGGGTTGCATAGCTATTCAATGACATGTTCTGAGCTTTGAATGGGGCAGGGTGGTAGCCATCTTGCAGGAATATCCTGCAAAATGCAGCATTTATTACACTTTTGCCTACATCCGAACCTGTTCCAACGAACATTATGGGTCGTAAATTCTTGTTCATTTTTCTTGGTTTAGCTCAATCTCGAGAATTTGTCCAAAATCGAGTTGAAGTTTGAATGATTCTTTAGGCTCTAAATTATTTATTATTGAGTAAAATGCCCTAATTGTCCCTGAATGACAAATAATTAATGAATTATTTACAGTCTTATCTTTTTTCAAATCATCTAAAAAATTCTTTGCTCTACCAAGTAAATCTTGGTATGATTCGCCTCCTGGACATGTAACGTTTGTGAAATCTTCAAACCATTTTTTCGCATAATCGGTTTTTTCGATTTCATCCCAAGTTTTATACTCCCAATCACCAAAATTCAGTTCCATTAATCGTTTATCGTAACGTATTTCTAATTGATTATTTGATAAGGAATCTGCAAGTAATACGCAACGTTTCAATGGGCTGGAGTATACTCTATCAAACTTTAATCCTTTAAGTTTATGAATTATTGTGTTTTTTTCATCTTCGAAACTATCAGCAAGTCCAACATCTGATTGCCCGTAGCAAACTCCTGATGGGAGGTTAACTTTTGTATGTCGGACTAGGTATAGTTTCATAGGAGTTTATCGACAATAATAAAAGTAATGTAGAATCCAACCTCTGAGAGTTGTTGCAATGCTCCAAGAACATCACCGGTATAACCTCCTAATTTTTTGTGGATATAGTATCTGAAGTAGAGAAAAATTAGCAGCATTGCTGCTAGCAGAAAAGGTATAGTTTGGTATGGAATCAGAATCAAAGGCAGTAAGCCTAAAACAATGGCAATTACTAAAGTGGTATTCGATTTGGTTTCGCCAACAGGTTTTGATTTGCTTGTATTATCTTCTCTTACATATTGCGATGAAAACATCAATATTACTGGATTTATACGACTCAAAGCGTGCGCAGCAATAAGTATGATAGGGATTTTTAAAGGATCTATTTCTGCCAGTAAAAATATCTTTATTAGAATTAATAGGATAATCCCAATTGCACCGTAAGTGCCAATTCGGCTATCCTTCATTATTTCAAGAATTTTCTCTTTCGAATATCCACCACCAAATCCATCGCAAAAGTCCGATAGAGCATCCTCATGAAAGGCTCCAGTTATCAGAATCATCGATAGAATAGAGAATAGGACTGAAGGATAAATTGAGAATAGCATGCTCGTAGCATAGAACACCAAAGCTCCGGCACCACCTACAATGATTCCTACCAAAGGGAAATATCTTGTGGCTTTATTTAAATTCTCACTCGAATACCCAGTACTCTTAGGCACTGGTATTCGGGTGTAGAACATAATGGCAGTAAAGAATATTCGTAGTTCTTTCTTCAATTTGTTATTCTTTATTTGATACCCCAGCGCTTTCAAAGCTAGCCATTTCATTTAAAAATAGAACAGCTGATTTAATGAGCGGGTAGGTAACAACGGCACCAGTTCCTTCGCCAAGCCTCATATTTAGGTCAACTAATGCGTCTACACCTAAATAATCGAGCATAATTTTATGACCTTTTTCCTGCGAGACGTGGCAGAAAATACAATTATCTATAATTGACTTGTTAAAATGATATGCGGATAGTAGGGCAGAGGTTGTTATAAATCCATCAACCAAAATGACCATTCCGTTTTTCTTTGCCTGAAGCATGGCTCCGCACATCATAGCAATCTCAAAACCTCCATACGTTGCAAGGATTTCGAGGGGTTCGGTTACATTGTGTTTTAGTGATGCCTCTTTAAGAATGGATATTTTCTTCTTCATCCCTTCATCATCATGTCCTGCACCTCTTCCAGTGCAATCCTCAATAGAATTACCTGTGTATTTGTGTAATAGTAATGATGCTGCCGAGGTGTTACCAATACCCATTTCTCCAAAACTTACAATATTACAACCAGCCTCGAACTCTTTGTTGATGATTTCTTTCCCTTTTTCGATTGCCTTCTTGCATAGTTCAAGTGACATGGCAGGTTCTCTCAAGATGCTTTTTGTTCCATTGGCAATTTTTGCATGAATTAAATTGCTACTCAAAGGAAATTCATAATCAACACCAGCATCTACAACTTTTAGATTTATGCCATTCTGACGACAAAAAACGTTAATTGCAGCACCTCCTGCCAAGAAGTTCATAACCATTTGGTAGGTAACTTCTTTAGGGTAGGGACTAACGCCTTCATCGGCTAGACCGTGATCGCCCGCAAAGACTAAATGGGTTGGATTTTTTAGTTCAGGCGAAAGAGTATTCTGAATTTTTCCAATTTTCAGAGCAATTTGCTCCAATTTGCCTAAAGAGCCTAGAGGCTTTGTTTTAAAATCGATTTTATGTTGTAATTCTTTTGCAATATCCATTCTATTTGATTTTTACTGAAATTCCTGAAACCATTAAATATACTGAATTTGACAGCGAAGCAATATGCTGATTAACCCAACCTTGTAAATCGGTAAACTGTCGAGTTCCTAAGTCAGCAGGTATAACTCCCATTCCAATTTCGTTACTAATGACTATTAGCGTAAAATCCTGATCGATAAATAGATTCCATTCGTTTTTAACTTCCTGTAAGGTTTTTTCCAAGTCATAGTTATTATCGAAGAAGAAATTATTTAGCCAAAGCGTTATACAGTCGAGTACAACCACTTTCCCGTCAAGTTTTAGTTGGCTAATGCTTTTGTCCTTTTCAATCGTTTGCCAGTTTGAACCCCTTTCGCTTTGGTGACGTTTAATTCTATCAGCGAATTCCTCGTCCCAAATACGGGAAGTTGCAAGAAAAACAGGACTTGCCGATTTTTCTTCGGCAAGTCTTTTTGCAAAATTGCTTTTCCCTGAGCGTTGTCCTCCTGTAATAAAGATTATTTTCGCCATTGGTTGTTTGTTTATCTATTTAGGCTTATCAAAACCTTGTATAAACCCAAGTTCAGACGGGGTTTATTTATTGTTAACTGTTCTTGAGCAAACATCATCTTTGTAAACCCAAGTAATGGTATCGCCAGGGTAAACTACTTGATTAATTGAAAGCTTGTTAGAGGGTTTTCGGTTAACTTTATAGTACCATCCTTTAATACCCGGTACCCCCTTTAAACTATCGATGGTTGTTACAAAAACGTACTCATTTACAGGATGAGTTTCCACTATTGCCACATGTTGCAGGGCTTCTAGACATGTTAACCCTACTTCACAAGGAGTGTTGACCGTACGCATTTTTTCACCATAATTTATTTCGATAGTTACAGGAGCATTTACATTATCAGTTTTTTTTGAATTGCACGTTGAAAAAATAAGCATAATAAAAATGCCCCCAAGGAAACCTTTAATTTTCATGGTTTTTATTTAATTATATTATAAAAAACTACACACTGGGGGCTGATGCCAGTGGTTTCTTCATCAAGGAGAATTCCTAATTTATCATACACTTTTAGAGTACCATTAGTTGTTGCGTTAGGTGAAATAAGGACGTAAATATTGTCATTTTCGGGATTAACGTTGAATCCATAAAAGTTTTCGCCGCTGATTAGTGCGGTACTACTAAGCGTTTTATCCACAGTGTTTACGGTGTAAATAGTTGTCGTAGTTCCAGGCCAAGGCTCACTACCCATAACATAAATTGTTTTCTTATCAGATGATTGATGTATATACCCAGAGCTTCCAATGCCGGTAAAATCAATTTTATTTGTAACCGTGTTAGTTTGAGGATTAATAACTGCTAAACCAAGTGATTCAGCAGGAAATGGAGATGAGTATTGACTAGTTAATGAAACCCATATACTATTATTAGCATCCTGAACAAATTGTTGAGGAACTGCTGATACCTGAATATAGCTGATTGCCTCGGTAGTAAGATCAACCACGGCTACTTTATTGGTGGTAGTTAAACCTGCATAGAGCTTATTATTTACTATTATTACCCCCTCAGGGCCACCTGGGAGAGGAATTTTTGTAACTGTTTTTGTAGTTAAATTAATCTTGGCTATATATGAGTTTGGTATTGTAGACCAATCGTCAACATTACCCCAACATGAAACATATGCAGTATTACCTGTTGCTGCGAAATAGCGAGGTTTTATAATATTGGTAGAAATAGGATTTATTGTTTCCAATAGAGTTTCGGCATCAACGATATCAATCTTATCTCCATCATTTGACATGAGATAGGCTATGTCATTATAAATGACCATTGATTGAATATTAGAATTGAAGTCAATTGAATTAGCAGTTTTATAGGCATTATGGGTTATAGTTTGATCCTCCATGTTGTAAATACTTATTTCGCTTTTACTGCCAGAATAACTGCCATAATTTACAATATATGCAATATTGGTTGCATTGGATTTGGTATCCTTATCCTCATTTTTTTCACATGAGGCTAGAAATAATGCTCCTAGAGCAATTAGTAGTATTTGAAATCTAATTCTTTTCATTGTTTTTTACTTTAATGTTATTAATTGATATTTTGAGACTTACTACGTAGTTTATGCCTGGCATAGCATACAATTCTTGATTTTGGTATGCTTTATTTAGAATATTATTTACCTTAAAATTCACCGATAATTGATTGTTCCTCATATTTAAATTTGTTCCAAATGAGGTGTTTAATAGTAGGTAACCCTCTAAAATCTTGTAGGTTTCTGTATTTCTCTCTCCAGTATATGAGCTGCTAATGAACCAATTCCAGTTTTTACGTGATAGTGATATGAATGCATTTCCCAAATGCTCTGGAGTATACATTAATTGTTTTCCGTTTGATAGGTTTTGATTATTGTAACTTTTCGTTTCTCTGGATTTAGTATAGCTGTAATTTACACCTGTGCTTAGTATGAATTTTAAGATATTGACAGCTGATTCTGCATTAAACTCTATTCCACTATTTCTAACCTTTTTAACATTCAGTGGTCGCCAAACATCCATGTTGACCCACTGAATAAGGTTATTGATATTAATTAAAAAATAAGAAAGACCTATTTTAAAGGAACCTACATTGTTATATAATTTATAGTTCGTATTAAGTTCATAATTCATTCCTTTTTCGGAAAGAAGATTAGGATTACCACCTGGATTCCAAAAACGATCGTTAAATGTTGGTGTTTTATAGCTCTTTGAAGCAGCAAATTTAAAATTAAGTGTATGATTACTCGATTTGAGCATTGTATAATCCAGTCCAAACGACGGCGTAAACTGACTTTTATAATTACTTACAAATGATTCTCGGAGATTTAATGATGCATTCAAACAATCTAAGAGAGACCTTAGGTACAAAGCAAAAAAATCAAACCTTGCTTCTTTCGGGAGACCATTGTATGCGTATACCTTTGGAGTTATATAGGAGCAGCTTGTTCCAGATTGGAAATCTCCGTTTAAAAAACTGGAATTGGTATAGTTTACATTTAGGATATAATTATTTGTAGAAATTGTTTGATCGTAAACTTTGTTATATAATTCATAATCTGAAATATACCCAATATCTGTAGCGAACTTATGTTGACCTGAATAGTGCTTAAATCCCGAAATAAATCGTAAATGCTTATCCTTAATCTCCTCAAAACCGCCACCGTAATAATTTGCTGACATATTGGGCTGGATTTGATGCCAGTTGTCCTCGTACCATAATTTAAAAAACGAAAAAGTTTTTTCGGATATCTTATAGTAGATTTCTTGAAGTATCCCATAATTAGAAACGGCTGCATTACGTACAGTGTCTGTTATGAATTTATTTCTTTCAAAATCTTTGACTGCGGTGTTCAAAAAAGAAAAATTATTTTTTTTCTTTTGATGGTATGCTTTGATGGTATATTGAAATCTACTATTGCTAAATCCAACTTTAATACCATTGAAATAAGAGTTGAAACTGGCAAAATCTTGTTGGAAAGATGCATTAAAACCGCTATTCCATGTAGGGTTATTGTTTAGATGTACGCTACCCCCAATGGCATCGCTTCCATAGAGTGAGCTAGAACTCCCGTATTGTATCTTGATTTCATCGAATAAAAAATTTGGTAGGTTTGAAATGTTTGAGTGTCCTAATGTAAGAGAGTTAATATTAATTCCATTAAACATTATTGCAGTATGATTTGGACTTGTTCCTCTAAACCTGATAGTAGCCAATCCTCCTGCATCTTGCTTTATATAAATGGGTAGAAAATGGTTAATTAGTTCGGTAAGATTTTCACCTGATTCTGAATTTAGCTGAATTGAGTCAAATGTTTTTGTTTTACTGCCAGCTAAATACCTATCCTTTGATGAAACAATGCTCAACTCCTTTAATACTATTGTAGAATCAAGCAGTTGACCGAAACCAATAAAGTTCAAAAAAAGAAAACAATAAAGAAAAATAAATAGAAATCTTGACATAATTCAATTGTTTAGCCCGAACATAACATACTTTGGCAGGTCTTCTGGCTCACCTTACTTTCTGAGGCCTTCCCATCCCGACTTATTGGGACAGTGGCAGGGGTATTCAGAAAGCTATTTAAGGTTTACAGCTGCGGGTACAGCTCCCGAATTTAACGGGATTCCCTTTTAATCCTTTCCGATGTAATTCGGAATAGAACCAATTATCGCAACAAATATATGTATTAATCTTTAAATTGAAAAATGGAGTTATGAGTTGGTTGTTAACAACCTGCAAAATGATTCGTCATCTTGGATTATTCTAAATGGCTAGTTGAGTTGTAAAGTGTGATTTTGGGAGATGTTCCATTGATAATTTCAATAATTGTAACCGAACCATTTTTCAGTTCATCAATTGAATTAATATTGGAAGGTGAAAGTTTTTGAATCACTGTAATTAGCATTCTAATAGCTACGCCATGACTAACAATAAGTATTGTATAATCAATATGCTTTGAGATGATATCTTCATAAAAATCAAGAACTCTTAGATAAAGTTCTTCATTGCTTTCAGCATCTTCTGCTAGAGCGAGCCCTCTCTTGTTTTCTGGAAATTTTTCCCCTTGAAACGAGCCAAAATATCTTTCCCTTAATCTTTTATCAATTATTAAAGACTTGGTTGAGTAATATTTATGAATCTCTTTAGCAGAATCAACTGCTCTTTTCAGATCGCTTGAGAAGATGGTATCTACCTTTTCATTTTGTAGTCGGTCGGCGGTTAATTTTACTTGTAGTAATCCCTTTGGGGAGAGCGTGCCATCAAGTTGCCCCTGACAAATTCCTTGAAGGTTTTCTATGGTTTCACCATGTCGAACTATAATTAACTTCATCTGGTACGATTTTAGTTCCTACTATCCTGAACCTGCTTTAATGTTCGCTCCGAGACGGGAAAAATTACGGGTTTTCCAGATAAAGGGTTTGTCTTTGTTATTACTACAGTTCCGTAAACATCCTCAATATTCTTGTAGGTTAAAACATCTTCTGGAATACCTTGATTGAAGACATTGCCATCTTTTAGTAGAACAAGATAGTCGCAATATTCACCTGCAAGGTTAAGATCGTGGATAATCATTAAAACTGTTAGTCCAAGCTGTGCATTAAGCCTTTGAATAAGATTCATTAGCTGAACCTGATGCGATATATCGAGGTGCGATGTTGGTTCATCTAAAAGGAGTAGTTCAGGTTCTTGGGTGAGTGCTCGTGCTATACTAACTAGCTGTTGTTCGCCACCGCTTAGCTCATTCATTAGCTTATGACGCAAATGGCTAATATTTATGAATTTCATGTACTTTTCAACGATCTCGATATCGTTTTTGGTTTCAAAAAACTGAAACCTGCTATGGTAAGGTAAGCGACCCATCATCACATAATCCTCAACACGAATATCGGCACCTTCAATTTTCTGAGTTACAATGGCAAAATTACGAGCTCTTTCCCTGTAGCTCATTCGGGCAATTTCTTTACCATTTAAAAGTATTTTACCGTCCTTGGCTTTTAATTCGCAAGTAATTCCTTTGAAAAGAGTTGTTTTCCCTGAGCCATTAGGGCCAATAATCCCAGTAAGGCTTCCTTTTTTTACAGTAAAATTGATATCATTAATATAGAATTTTCTATAATAACCACATGTATAATGCTGAATATCAAAAAAAACATCCATAATTAATGCTAATCAATTAACGATTTCTTATTTATTCTATTTAAAACTACTATAAATACGCTTCCCCCGATCATTCCTGTTAAAACTCCAATTGGGAGCTCGTTTGGAGCAAGAATGGTTCGTGCAAGAGTATCGCATAGTACAAGAAAACTACCACCTGTAATAAATGAGCTGATTAGTAAAATTCTAAAATCAGAACCAGTTATTAATCTTATAAGATGAGGAATTATTAACCCTACAAAGCCAATTACCCCTGCCATTGAAACGCATATACCTGTTAGTAATGAGGTTATTACAAAAAGTATTTTGATAGAGACATCAGTATTTATGCCAAGATGCCGTGCTTTTTCTTCGCCCAGCCTAAGCGCATTAAGGGGTTGAACAAAGAGATAGGAGAGGAGAAGGCTTGATACGGATATGATTACAGTAGTGCCTATTAGCTTTGAATTGGGCTCATCAAGCGAACCCATAATCCAGAAAATGATACTATGGATATTCTCTGATGATGTTGTTGATAATAGAAACATCATAACAGAGGAGGCTATGAAGCTAACCATAACACCAACCAATAGCATTGTTTGAATTTTTATCTTACCATTCCTTATACTTAATGAATAAACTAAAAAAACAGTAACTAAGGCACCTATAAATCCTGATAGTGGGAGCATGTAAGTACCAACCAATTGAGGTAATCCAAACACAATTGTAAGTGCAACGCCTATTGATGCACCGCCCGATATCCCTAATGTATATGGCTCAACTAGAGGATTCCTGTAAATTCCCTGAAGAATAACGCCCGATAAGCTTAAAGCACCGCCAACCGCCAATCCGAGTATTATACGTGGTAGCCTTATCGTGTTGATGATCGTGAACTCAACACCATCCCCACTTTTGAATAGAAATCGGGATAAATCGCTTATCGAAATTTTTAAATCACCGCTAGTTAGGGAGTGGATAACAACAATTAAAGCAACTACTGTAAAAAGTAGAACTAGTAATAACCATTTTAAGTACTTCTTCTGCATGAATTGGTGTTTCTAATTTGTATCGTTTCCACGCTAAATTGCGTTTGGGGGTAAAGAACCGTTTTTTTATCCCCCATTAATTAAAAAACTAAAGTACGAAGAACTTTGGTTTCTGCATCTCAGCCCAAATGGAATTTAGCGTGTGTTGGGCGCTGGGTTTATTTTTTTTGTCTTTATCAATCCATAAATTATAAATCCAGTTCCTACTACAAGGTAAGGAAGGCTCAAAAGTTGTCCCATATTGAATGTCATTCTATCTTCAAATCCGACTTGGTTCTCCTTTACAAATTCGATAAAGAATCGAGCTACAAAAATTAATGTAATTACCAATCCAAAAAAGAATCCATTTTTAAGGTTTTCTCGTCTTGTTTTATAAAGATATAACATCAATCCGAATATTAGTAAATAAGAAAACGCTTCATATAGCTGAGCAGGATGTCGTGGCAAATTATCATTTTGTACAAAAATAAAAGCCCACGGAACATTTGTTGGAATCCCAATTATCTCAGAATTCATCAAGTTGCCAAGTCTTATAAAGCATGCCCCTAAACCTCCAACAATTGCTATTAAATCAATCGTTTTAATAATTGATTCCTTTGTCTTTTTGGCATAAATAATCAAAGCAATTATTAATCCAAGTGTACCACCATGACTAGCTAATCCTTGAAAACCCGAGAATTTATATCCGCCATCAGCAGTCGGTTGAATTGGCAAAATAATTTCTAATGGATGACTAAAATAATAAGAAGGCTCATAAAAAAGGCAATGACATAATCTCATTCCGACAAAAATCCCTATAATTCCATAGGTTGATAATTTTTCAAGATGTGTAATTGGAATATTTTCATTCCTAAATATCTCCTTAAGAATGTAAAAGCAAAGAATCAATCCACATGCAAAAAGTAATCCATAGTATCTAATCGAAATCCCAAAGATATTTACTATCTCAGGGTCAATATTCCAATGTATGTAATTTATTATCATAAGTTTTTATTGTTTCGTAGCATTTCTTAACCTTGCGGCCAACTACCTATTAATTATGAGAATTAAGGGTTTAATCAATAACTCCTCCTTTTTTAAGGCGGAGACTGTAATCATTAAATCTTTATGGGCTTTAGCCCTCTATTTTGTTTATGTCTTTTAAGTAATCTTCTAAAAAGTGATAAATGTTGGTCTCATTATATTCTGTCATTAGTAATCTAATCAATGTTGGGCTAAAGCCCAATGCCCTTTTTCTCTTTGACTCCGCCTTTTAGAGGCGGAGTTATTGATTGTGTTTTATTAAACCTTTAATTCGCATTAATTATAAATTAGTTTGGTGAGTTCTTCTACAACATCAATAAAAGTAACAGGAGTGGGGCTGCAAGCTTTATCGGAATCGATAATAAATATTTTTTTATTTTTTGCAGCATTTAGCTGTTTGCTCGAAGTCCATCTATCTTTTTCCTCTTCTGCAAGAATACCCATTGTTACAATAACAATAACATCAGGATTTCTAAGAAAAACACTTTCGCGAGTCATAGTTCCTTTTTGCAAGTCCGATGCAATATTTTCTCCACCAGCAAAAGTTATAAAATCGTTCATAAAAGTATTGGGCATCACTGTAAATATTGGCTTTGTTCCAATCTCGAAAAAAATCCTTGGTTTATTGCCTTTTGGGATATTGCTTATGATGCTATCCAATCGATGTTTCTGTTTTTTTATGATTTGATCAGCTACTAGTGTTTTCCCAGTATATTCAGCTACCTGCCTTAGGTTCTGGCATATCTCTTCATACGATTTTGTTGTTTGAAAAGCAATAACTTTAACCCCTGCCTTTTTTAATGTTTCAATGGCTTCAGGAGTTGTAATTGTTGTGGTTAACACCAAATCAGGTCTTAACATAATTACTTTTTCAATGTTTACATCTACGGCAGATGCCACCACCTCTTTATTATCTTTTATAGCAAAATCGCAGTAGCTTGTGCAGCCAACTAATTTATCGTTTGCGCTTAGTAGATATATTTCTTGTGTAATTGATCTCGATAGAGATACTATACGATTGTAGGTTTGCGAATAAGATGAAATGTTATAAACTAAAGTAAAGATGGCTACTAAATAGATTTTTTTGTAGTTCATAAAAATTAAATTCTATAAATGATAAATACAATTAACAGCTAATTGCTTTTAATAAAATTTTGGGAAACAGTGTGATAATAAATTAAACTTTTTCCCGAAGTCCTACATTAGGATCATTATTGGCAGGTCTTCTGGCTTGTTCCATCTTTTGCGGCCTTCCCATCCGGCTAATTCCGAAAAGTGGCATCGGGATACAAAAGATTAAATAGAACTTACAGCTGCGGGAACAGCTCCGGATTTAAACCGGATTCCCATTTTAAGGATATTCCAGTAATGGAATAATTCCACCAAACGTTACAAAGATAGGTTAAAATAAGCGAAAAGGGTATTATGCAATTGATAATTAATTTAAGTTGCTAGTGTTATGTTAATTCTGAATTAATGCCTTTATAATTTAGACGGGTTAACCCGTCTGTTATACTCCTAATAGTATGATTAATCTAGCAGTAATAAGTTAATTTGATTACATCACAACCTAGTAAATCACAAACGAAACGAACTGGCTATACCTTTTATCGGGAGAAATGCTAAATAGCCATGATGATACCTCCTCAAAGCTAGTGTTTTGATCTTCTCCATGATATTTAACATAAGGTATTCGCTCCTTGGTGAAAACGAATACTAATTTATTCTTTTCAGGTTCCTTTGATGTTTTCTCTAAAGGATAATCGATATTTGGGTTAAGTGGGAATGTATATGATTTTCCACCTTCCAGAAACTGTTGCTTTTCGTAAGGATTTGGGTATGTTAAGGAGGCCTCCTTTTCGTAAATATTAAAGATATTGATATAACAGTCAATTGATGGAATAACGGTAAAGGTTAACTTCTCATTATTCTGATACCCTTGTTTTATACCATTTATGGCAACATTAAAGGCAGGATCTGGACTGGTTTTGTATAGTATTACTGAGGCATCGATGGTTACCTCAATGTAAAAATTCTTAAACTCATCTAATCCTTTGGAATATTGCGCTGTGTAATCCTGCACTGCACCTCGAATTTCCGATTGCTTATCGGACATAAAGACCTCCTCAAACTTGCTTCCAATCTCACTCTTGAATAGCATATCATATGATCTGATATTCTCTGAAACTCCTGCTTTTTTAAGAGCATCCACTTTGGCTTCGGCTAACGCCTTCTGCTTTGCAGTCTCTTCGCTAACATCACCCGTAATACTGTATCGCCCTTTTGCTCCTTGGATATGCTTAATTTCTTGAGAACTGGAGGCTAAGGATATAATTATAAGTACTGCTATAAGGGTAATTTTTTGCATGGCATTAGATTTTTTTTTCGTAGTAAAGATATTTAAAATTGAATTACGAATAGTATGCCAAAAAAATGAAAAGTATAAAACATATCTGAACAATGATTAACGAAATTCAACACCCTCAACTGTATTCAACTTCCGAAATCGTTAATCATTGTTCAAAATTAATTTTTAGAAAAAGACTTTAGGGCTACTCATCCAAATCCCTATCCACATCCTTATCGCCTCTTCCCGATAAATTAACTATAGCCAACATCTCCTTATTCTTAAGTACTTTTGCTGCAAGGGCAATTGCGTGCGATGATTCAATGGCGGGTGTTATACCCTCAAGCCTAGAAAGTAGCTTAAACGCATCAATTGCATCGTTATCAGTAACAGGGATGTAACACGCCCTATTACTATCTTTTAAATAAGCATGTTGTGGGCTAATGCCAGGATAATCCAACCCGGCAGCAATAGAGTGAGACTCTATAGGATTCCCTTCATCATCCACTAAACAGTAGGAATATGTTCCCTGAAATACTGCGGGTTTTCCAAAGGTCAGTGTTGCTGCTGTATTATCCTTTGTTGCTTCGCCACCACCTTCGGCTCCATATATCTGAACCTCCTTATCATTTAAAAAACCCGAAAATAGACCTATTGCATTTGAGCCGCCACCAATACAAGCAAAAATTGCTTGAGGTAGCCTTCCCTCATGGTTAAGGATTTGGTTACGAGCCTCCTGACCGATAACACTTTGGAAATACCCGACCATTCTTGGGTAAGGATGAGGTCCAACCTGCGAACCCAGCATATAAAATGAGGTGGGATGCTCAATATAATACCCTAACGCAACATCAACCGCATCCTTTAGCGTTGCAGTACCCATTTCTGTTGGGATAAGTTCGGCTCCAAGCAGTTTTATTCTACTCACATTTAACGCTTGGCGTTTAATATCCTTTGCGCCCATAAATATCTTACACGGAATTCCCATTAATGCAGCTGCGGTTGCTGTTGCAACTCCATGCTGACCAGCTCCAGTTTCGGCAATAATCTCTTTTGCTCCCATTCGCTTCGCAACAAGAATTTGTCCAATGCAATTGTTTATCTTATGAGACCCAGTGTGGTTAAGATCTTCGCGTTTCAGATATATTGTAGATCCTACATATTCTGAAAGTCTTTTGGCGTAATATAGAGGCGATGGGCGACCAACAAACTGCTTTAGGTAGTGAATATACTCTTTATTAAACGAGGGATCTTTAACTAATGAATCGAACGTATTTGCTAAGTTCATCAAAGGTTTAGCCAATACATCAGGAACATATGCTCCTCCATAATTGCCATAAGTACCATTAAAAGTTAGCATTTCCGAAAGGGGCGATACTATAATATCTTTTTTTACTATTGTTGTTTCCATGACTATTAATTATTTAAAGGTTAAACATGGAGGCGCAAAGAACAAGGATGATAATTTAGTGAGATATTATTCTTGATGCTCACAATGTTCTAAGGTTCTATGCTTTTTGATTTAATTTTGACTATGATTGATTATATATAAGGGGTGATTACGAATAATCACAAGCACCCACGTAGGGCGCAAAAATTTAGATGGCGGGGAAGCCCCGCCAGAGCCATGCCCATACAATTGTGGATTGTGCTTGTGGACTCACAAGGTGAGAGTTCTGAAACTTGATATGATATTTATTAAATCCCATTATCCTTTTTTAGGAGTATATTGAACTTGAGTGAAAAATATGAAAGCAAGTTGCCATATATTATTTAACGTGAACTCGATGTAAGCCTAACATATTGACTCTAAGCATAGCGTTAGATTGTTGCTTTGTCATGCTGAACGGAGTGAAATCCGAAGGATTCGCTGAAAGCAACCATCTGTTTTATAAGTGATTAGATCCTTTGCTTCGCTCAAGAGACATCTTACATTGAACTGACTTTGTTTAAGTATCTTAATCGTAATAATTTATAAAAAGATAAAGGCCGCAGGGGTTTCCTGCGGCCTTTATCGCCATTGGTAATGGCAAATTAGGTTAACGCCCCCATATTTGGAAGATTTTACTGTGCCACCACCATGAAATATTTGAAAGCGTTAAAATCATACTTTAAACTTTTAACTAGAACAAAAATAATCTTTTTTTTAAACGCAAATACTTTAATAAGGAAATAATTTTATTTTTTTTAGAAACTATCTTATGTTAATGTGAGTTCGATGTAAGCATAACATATTGATCTTAAATATAGTGTTAAATCGTTGCTTTGTCATGCTGAACGGAGTGAAGCATCTAAGTTCCTCCGCTTCGCTCAGGATGACAGGGGGAGATCCTTCGCTTCGCTCAGAACCGAGTTTGCGAGTTCGGCCGAACTTAGATCTTTTAATCTGGCGCAGCCACTAGTTCACCTTTACTCTTCTGGTTAATCGGTAGTGAAAATTAATACTTTTAATTGAATGCAAATCTAAAGGCGCAGCCAATGATATCTTACATCGAACTAACGTTATGTTAACTATTATGGAATAATGTTAACCAATTTAATAAGCCTCGTGTTTGAAATTTATATGTTAAAAATATATGAAGTATTATACTTTCTTAAATAGATGTACAGTGCTGTTTGTTTAATCTTGTTTAATTTCAAAATGAACAAAATATAGAAAAAACCGATAATACTCAAAACTTGAAATATGGCCTCATCTTAGCAAAAATCACTATATGCAGCTAATATGTGAATGAAAATAATTCGATTTGTTTAATAAAAATGAAGTTTTATGAAACTTTTAACTGAATTTTATGTAATAAAAATGGTTACATGTTTTATCTTAGTATTAGAATTATAATTCTTATAAAATTATTAATTGAATTAAAATTTAACCTTATGGCACAATTTGTTGCATTCGATCAAAATGTTGAGGTTAACAAGGTGACAATTATGTCCGTTGTTAACTCAATGGAAAAAGGAAAAGAAACAAGAATTAGCATCTTGGAGAAAAATGGTATTAGTATTGAAAAAAAAGAGTGGTATTCCCAACAGAGTTGGCTTAACGCTTTTAAAGAGATTGCTAATACACTTGGTGATATGAATTTATTCCTGATTGGCAAAGCAATAATTGATAGCGCGAAGTTTCCTCCAATAAATAATTTAGAGGAAGCTCTGAGGTCTTTGGATATTGCTTACCACATGAACCATAGGCTAAACGGTAAGGTTATGTTCGATAGCCAAACTGGTACAAAGACAGAGGGAATTGGACACTATAGGCTAACGGATTTCAATGCCGCTGGGAAACACGCAGTAATGGTTTGCGATAATCCCTACCCAAGTAAATTTGATGAGGGTATAATCACACAGCTTGTTAGAAAGTTTAAAACAACAGCAGCAACGGAATCCATTAAACTCAATTTAACAAAGGAAACCCGAATTAAAGGTGGACATTCTTGTACTTATAATATTACTTGGTAAAATTATTAACCTCATAAGGGGGTGTGAAATAGATTATTTTTGAAAATAGCAATTCATTTTTGTGATTTTTAAAACAATCAAAAAAATTAGCTCTTTAAAAATGCGTGGTTAGGCATTTCAAACAAATTCTTAGTTTTCTTCAATTATTTGAAAAAGCGCTAAATATTTCACCCCCTTATCTCTTATCTACACTTTAGTTAAGGATAAACACTCATACTCTTTTCTATAGGATAGAGAACTTAACCCCTTTCTCTTTTGATCCTTTCTTAGCCTAACGTCAGTTCGAAATAAGGAATTATATTGAAGAGTTAAGAATTTAAGACATTATACATTTTTGATTTTGCATTTATGCAAAATTAAAAACCTCTGTGTTCTCTGTGTTTATCAGTATCAGCAAACATTATTATGGTAAATTTGTATCTTATTAAATCAAGCACTTTGTTAAGTCCAAAACTTAAAATCTCTGTGTTAAAATCTCTGTGTTAAAACTTATGTCGAACTCAGATTAACCTAAGTTGATGCTTGACAGCAACTAGTAACTGGCAATTTGAATTAATTAGTTTTTTCGGATAGCCTCCACAGGGAATAAGTTAGGAATATCCCGTATTGCTTTGATTCTATTGCATAAAAATTACCAAAGGAATAAATATCGCAAAATGCGATAGTGATGTATGGTGTGGTTAAAAGATTAAACCCCAACCCCTTGAAAAGGGGCAATAACAGAGTTGTGTGATGGTTTTCTCCTTCACTTCTAAGTTTGATGAGAATTATTAAAGGAATAAATATCGCAAAATGCGATAGTGATGTATGGTGTGTTCATTTGTGTGAGGTTTTAGACCCCAACCCCTTAAACAAGGAGCAATAACAGAGTAGTGTGGTGGTTTCCCCTCCTTTTTTAAGGAGGGGTAGGGGAGGTAAATTCAATACAGAAGCTGTTTTCCTCCCTTTTTTTATGCAGGTGGTAAATTAGGAATACAATGGAAATTGGGCAACAAAATCCCCTGTTCAACGCTATCATGACTTAGGGGAACAGGGGAAGAGGTGATGGTATTAATTGTGTACCTTTACGAAGTGTTTATTTAAACAGTTACACTTTCCTGCGGATTTATTTTATTTTTTATTGGATTTTCTGCTTTTATTTTATTTGGTGAGGGGATAAGATATTCGAATAGCTTTGCTACGGTAGCATCTTTGTTTAGGAAAACGTGCTGTCCTAGTGCGGAGATCTTGCTTACTTCATCCTCAACGGCACGTTGAAAAATGTTCTTATCCATTGTTTTTGATTTCCGAGTGAACATGGCGTTGCCCTGTAGCTCTTCGGCTTTGATACCAAATAAAAGGGTATTGATAAATGAGGTACAGGAATAGAATCCTTTGTTATGTCCATAGACCATTTGAATGCTTGACTTGTTTAAGTTACACCTTAATATATATGTGGATAATTTCATGTTTAATAGATACGTTTTTTATATGCTATAGTTAACACTTTTTAGTGCCTAATATTATAGCTATGTGATATATACCAAAGAAAAAAATAAATTTTTTTCTAAAAAATGTTTGATATAAGAATTATTTTGTTTACTTTTAAAATAGGTAGTTTGAACATAAAATCCAATAAAATCAAAGCTTTCAGGCTAAAAGTTTAACAAAATAGGGTAATTGGTTTTAGAAACAGGGTAAATGCCAAACTATTGCTAATAGTAAAGTAACTGTTCTTTGTTTTTAGGAGTGTTGGGCTGTTGGATAGATTTCAGACATCGTTTGAAGGAGTTCGGGCATAGTTGGAAATGATAAGGACATCGCTGGAAGGAGTGTATATTTTTTTGTGTTTTATGTTTAATTATTAGTGAGGATGATTAAGGTTCTTTAGTAGAATTTTCTGGTGAATGGATTCTGGACTTAGGTTTTATTCATTTAACAAAAACTAGTGTATGGTAATAGAAAAACCGAATATATATAGCTTTTAGTTAATGAAATAATCTTGTGAATGAAAGAGTGATTTTAAATGCGAACTTTATAAAACATACATAACCATTATGAATCCTATTAAGAAGAAAAAACTTGAAGATCAAGTAGCCTTAATGAAAATCAATGATTTGCCGTTAGGTGTTTATATTGTTGCAGATGATGGTGAATATATAGGAGAAAATAAAAAATTAAAAAGAATATTACGACTAAATGAAAGTGAGCCAATTACTATATATAGCACTGATCTATTTAAGGATAAAGAACAGAGAAAAGAAATTCTAGAAAAAGCGAAGGCTCTTAATGGGAATCAATGGGTTGAAAATGAACTGCTGCACTTAAACAATCAAGGGGATTTTTGGGTAAAAGATTATTTTAAGCCAATAAAAGATGTTGATACTGGTGAACTGTTAGGATATGCAGGATTTATAATTGATTATACCGAAGAATACAAAAATAAACAGCTAATTGAGAATATTCCATTGGGTACTTATGCTGTTGATAAAAATGATAAGATTGTTAAAGTAAATAGTGCTTTATGTAATATGCTAGGATATTCATCGAATGAGTTAGTGGGAGAAAACGTAAATATAGTTTACCCTAATAAACATGATGATTATAATATTAAACAAGAGATTATTGAAAAAGGTAATATTAATGAAAAGATATTTGAATTAGCAAAAAAGAATGGAGAATCTATTTATGCAAAATTAAGTGCAATTGCCCTCTTCTCTGAAACTAGTGAATACCTTGGAAGAGAGGGTATAATTAGGGATGTAAACACCGAGTGGCGGTATAATACATTACTTGAATATGAACCAGTCGGTTTTTATATGGTAAAAGAGGAAAAGGGGATCAGTGTTGTAAATCATTGTAACTTACAGTTCGCAAAAATATTTGGATATGATAGTACAAGTGAAATCATTGGAAGCAGGGCTCTGGATTTCTTTTCGGATGGAGATGAATATCAAAAATATTTAGATGCTATTAAACAGAAAGATAATATTGATCAACCTTTGGTGGCATATATTTTCAACGGTAGGAAAAAATGTAACGATTTATTTAAAGTTGAAATTAGTAGTAGGTTAATTCATGATCAGGATAATAAAATTATTGGAAGGGTTGGTGTAATAATTGATAAAACCGAAGCAATTGCAAATAGTGAAAAAATCTTGGAACTTACTGCTGATATTGGCAGAGTACTTCATATTTACACCTCCACATTACTTTTTCTGAAGTTATCAACTGAGAGTATATTACAAGGATTTGCTGAAACAATTAAGTCCAAAGTAAAGAACATCGATGCAGAAGAGTTAAATAATTTGTCAATATTTCCTTTGAATGAATTTAAAGGAGGCTTAAAAGAAGTTATTGAGCACCTAGTGAAAATTGAAAAAAATCCAGATAAAGAAATCCTTCTACGTAATTGTTCGAGACTATTCGAAGTGGCTGAGAATATTGCCAATATTCAAGAATCAGGGTTCAAGATTCCAATTTTAAGGGATACGGCCGTTGAAGTGTTGACCTTACTAGGGGGTGGTTCTGCAAATATTCTAAATAGTAGCATTAAAGAAATATTACAAAAAACTTCAAATGAAATTCTAAAATTATGCAGCTGTATATCGCTTTTTGGTATGCAAAATTCAATTGCAGAAATGCATTATCAAGTTCACTCACTACGAGAATATGTAACTTCTGGTATAAGAGAACCTGAAAATGCTAAAACTATTTCTGCTTATTCTTTAATATCTGAATCAATAAAAAATCACGATGAATTTGCCAACCAAAGTGGAGTGGAAATTAGAAGAGATAAAGAAAATTCATTTTGTAATGTCGAAGTAGTAGAAAGGGATATGGTGCGAGCAATAAGTAATATTATCCACAATGCTATTAAATATTCATGGGGGAAAAGAGAGAACAAACCCTTTATTAGGATTTTTACAACAAGAAAGGAGGGAATGCTTTACATTAATATCGAAAATCGTGGTGTACCAATTAGAAAAGAAGAAATTGAAAGTGGTCTTATTTTCCAGATTGGTTACAGGGGAACTTATTCAGGTGATAGGGGAAGAATGGGTACTGGTATAGGACTATCAGACGCCCGTAACGTAGTATTAGAGCATAAGGGTGTGATTATGGTTGAAAGTATCCCGCAATTTGTTAATGAATATGCATATAATCAACCATTTATAACAACAGTAGCCATTGGATTACCCATTAAAAGCAAATAAAATGAAGAAGAAAGTACTATGGATTGAAGATCAGGCAGAATTGGATCTTGCAGCACTTGCGGGGCCCGTTTACACATCGGGAGAATATTTTTTAGATGTTGCTGGGGATGCATCGGATGCATGGGAAAAAATTAAAAAGAATGAATACGATGTAATTATTGTTGATATAAGAATACCACCCGGAGATGCTGAGGCATTTCATAAGTATTTTATAGTTAAGGGTCATAATAAAAACGATGCTCGTTTAGGTATTCAGCTACTGTACCTATTGCTTTGCCCAGAAAAAAACTCCGAGAAAGATATATTTAACAGGAAATTGGAAAACATCCCATCATGGTTGAGTAAGGAGAAGTTTGGAATACTTACCGTTGAAACTGAGGCGGATGTTGAAAAGGACAGAGTTATTTTAGGCATCAATACTTATAGGAGAAAGGAAGGAATTTCGAAGAAGACTATTCTTTTGGATTTAATTAAAGAGGTGGTGAACCAAAATAAAATTAAATAATATGTATCCACAAATATCTGAAGCATGGGGCTCAGGTTATATGCAAGTTATAGTTACACTACTTGTTTTCGCATTAGGTATTCCTGCAATTATATATAGTTTATTTATACCAGAAAACATTAAGAAAATTGTTTACAAAAGGGAAAAGCGTTTTTGGTTTAATTCGTTTATAATTTATATAGTTTTTTCTATTTTAATGTTTGTTTGGATACTACATCCTTGCCCTGACAAGGTACTTAATGAAAACCTTAATCTTTTGACAGGATTAATCTTAACTTCTGTTATCATAATTATATGCATTAATTTTTTGAGAAGACTATCTAAAAATATTGGAGAAAAAACTGTTAAAAAAATATATTTTGAGTTTGAAAAACAATATAAGAAAACCAATAGAAAAATAAAAACTAGAACCATTGAAAATGAGGCCTTATATGATTTAATCGATCTTGGTATTTATGCAAATTCTGGACATGAGAAACAATTAATTATTGAAAATTTAAAAAAAATCTCAAACCTGATACTTGATAATAAACCCTATAAAACTCAATCCCTAGATGATATTATTTATGGTATAGAAAAAATAGTATTAGATAAAAATAAACCGGGTAATGATGATGATGTAATTGAAGCGGTTAATTTTTATAAATTCATAATTGATAGATTAAAAGAATCAGGGGAGAACGGTGATTTTGACAAAGAATTAGTATTAGCCAGAATATGTAACATAGCGGTTAAAACAATAAACTATGTTAGTGACGATACTACATTTATTATATTAAATATTATTAAAAATTACAAAAAAAGCGAATGGATTTTTAATGTAGGACTTGTAGGGATGCAAAACAAGAAATATATAATAGCCCTAAGCGTACTAAGTAGTTTGGAAGAATTAGTTGAACTGGCAGGAGATAAGCATAACCAAGATACATATTACCTTGTGGGAATGATTTCATATTTTTGGTTTGACGGTAATTCTGGACAAATGCGAGCAGATAAATCATTTGAATTATTAAGAGACATTCATAAAGTAGATGTTGAACAAGTACTAAAACAAGCTCAAAACTTTTTTTATGTTACCTGTGAATTTGAAACTGCCGATAAAATAAATGAATTAACATTAGCAAAATTTAAGAAATAAAGACACATGGGTTATGCAGCAATTCTTACTTAGGAGGTTGTTTGAGAAGTCCTTTGCGTAGCATAGTATTTAAGATAAACATAAGTATCACAAAGAAAAAAAAGGATAAATTTTATACTTTTTAGAAAGTTTCTTTCTTAGTGGAGTCCAGAACCCACTCAAATAAACGGGGTGTATTCCGAAAGGCCAAAAGAGTAGGAGGAAATAGTATTGCACTATGGAACTAAGGCATGTACCAAAATACAGAGTGGGTAGGTGGTTACCCTCGGATAGGGATTACCTCACCAGCTGGATTGAAAAGAAGGTTATTCAAGCCAATGCAAGCGATAGACCTTTGCACCCAACCCTGCTGGCGTAGACTCGTAGTCTTTACCTCCATGCTAGCTGAGTTTTTGGTGTTTAAACCTAATATAGTACTAAAAGCACAATTTTTTGATTCGAGTTTTGAAAATAGAATTGTACCTTTGTAAAAAGAGGAGTTATGAAGCAGATTCAACTATATACAAAAATCAACTATTTGCCAACGGATTTAAAATCGGAGGTAAACGATTTTATTGATTTTTTATTGAGTAAAAGGAAAAGTGAAGCAAAGAAAAAACAACCTAAGTTTGGTTGTACTAAGGGACAAATTTATTTATCGCCTGATTTTGATGAGCCATTAGAGGATTTTAAAGACTTTATGTAATGGATTTGCTACTTGATACCCATACGCTTATCTGGTTTCTAAATGGTGATGAGAAATTATCAAAAAAAGTTAGAGCCGCAATTGAGGATTCCAAAAATTCAAAGATTGTAAGTATTGCTTCGATTTGGGAAATATCTATAAAAATCAGCCTAGATAAATTTAGATTTCCAAAAGGATTTAAACGTTTTCTTGAAATAGTTGACGAAAACGGATTCGAGATATTACCAATTACATTTGAACATGCTATGGTTATTTCGACTTTAGAGTTTATACATCGAGATCCCTTCGATAGACTTTTAGTTGCTCAATGCAAAAGCGATAATCTGGTTCTTGCTACAAAGGATGAAAATATAAAGCAGTATAATATAAAGACTATTTGGTAGTATTAGCCAGCCCAAGGCTGTTCGTGTCTCTGCTTTAACATACATTAATTAATCCAATGTTTCCGTTTTTTAATTCATGGTTAATGTTAGAATATAAGTGTATCCAAAGGAATTAAAAAACCAAGCTATTCAATGAATTGATACTAGATATAACAAATCCAAACCAATACCCAAGTGGAGTCCAGAACCCACAATAATAAACGGGGCGAATTCCGAAAGGCCATAAGAGTAGGAGAAAATAGTATTGCATTATGGAACTAAGGCATGTACCAAAATACAGAGTAGGTAGGTGGTTACCCTCGGATAGGGATTACCTAAGTAGCTGGATTGAGAAAAAGGTTATTCAAGCCAATGCAAGCGATAGACCTTTGCATCCAACCATTCAGAAGTTAAAGGATCTGATTGAGAATGATCCAATCCTGTATATGTGCTTTACGGGTATGTATGATGATATCCCGCAGGGGTACAATGCTCCTATAAAGAATTTTGATACTATGCTGCTGGTAATGAATGAAATTATTTCGGAGTCTATTAGCTATAGCGTTATTGAGGATAATATTGGCCTGGTGGGGTTTCCTATAAATGCTATTCTGGATTGGGCTATGGGTACTCAAGGGGGTTATTTGGCCTTTACCAATGAGAGGGTAAATGAAAGCCTATATAATATTCTTGAGGTTTGGAAGAAGTTTTTGGGTTCGAACGATTCCAGATATGTACTCATAGAAGGGGAAATTCCTCATCAAGAGACATACTATACAAACCCTATAGGATGGTTTAGCCCAGCAGCATTGGAGGCACTTGCCGCCGCAGATCCATTGCGCGGGAAAGGCTCGCCATACGAGGCAAAGGCCAATTTTATATATAATTTTAAATGCAACCCAAAGGCAGAGTTTTGGGGTTTTAAGAGTTGGGATGATTTTTTTATCAGGGAGTTTAACGCAGGAGTGCGTCCTGTAGAAAGCCCTGCGGATGATAATGTTATAGTTAACGCTTGCGAATCGGCACCTTACAATTGCCAAACAGCAAAAACCAAGGATAAGTTCTGGATGAAGGGGCAGCCCTACTCATTATATGATATTATGGCGCATGATCCGCTCTCGCTAAAGTTTAAGGATAATAGTACGGTTTATCAGGCGTTTTTATGCGCAAAGAGCTATCATAGGTGGCATAGCCCGGTAAATGGCACTATCGTAAAGGCATTTAATGTTAAAGGTACATACTATGCTGAGGCTCCTGTAGCAGGGTTTGATCCGGCTGGGCCAAACGATTCGCAGGGTTATATTGCAGAGGTAGCTGCTAGGGCAGTTATTTTTATTGAGGCGGATAATAAGAGTATTGGACTAATGTGCTTTGTGGCTATTGGAATGGCGGAGGTATCGAGCTGTGATATTTATGTTAAGAAGGGACAACATGTTAAAAAGGGCGATCCGCTAGGGACTTTTCATTTTGGTGGTTCAACGCATTGCTTGATATTTAACGAGAATGTTAAGTTAAAGTTTGATTATCATAACCAAACGCCTGGGTTAAGCACATCTAATATCCCGTTAAGTGCTAAGATTGCAACGGTTATAAAGTAGTTGTGATTTTAAGTAGGAGTCTGTTCTAAAAGATTAATAACCGCAGAGGACACAGAGAAGAAATCGCAAAGGTCGCAGAGTTATTAGGCAATACATTAATTCTTTGAGAGCTTTGCGAAATCTTATGATCCTTTGCGGTTAATTGATTTTTTTGATAATTTCTTAAAGGGATACATAATTCCATTATTGAATGTGATATTTCGGTGCGCTGCACCTTTGATTTTGATGGTAAATTTTTTTCTACAAATATTTCGGTGCGCTGCACCTTTGGTTGTAATTGCTTTCTTCTACAAATATTACGGTGCTCTGCACCTTTGATTGTTACGGTAAATGGTTGTCTACAAATATTACGGTGCGCTGCGCCTTTAGTGGTATTTACAATATTTTTCTACAAATATTATGGTGTTCTGCACCTTTGATTTTGATGGTAAATGTTTATCTACAAATATTACGGTGCTCTGCACCTTTGATTGTTATGGTGAATGTTAATCTACAAATATTTCGGTGCTCTGCACCTTTGGTGGTATTTGCATTATTTGCTTTCTGCTACAAATATTACGGTGCGCTGCACCTTTGATTGTTATGGTGAATGTTAATCTACAAATATTTCGGTGCTCTGCACCTTTGGTGGTATTTGCATTATTTGCTTTCTGCTACAAATATTACGGTGCGCTGCACCTCTGATTGTTACTGTAAATGGTTGTCTACAAATATTATGGTGCGCTGCACCTTTGGAGGCGACAACAAATATTTGTCTACAAATATTTTAGTGCTCTGCACCTCTGTTAGCATTTACCTTATTGGGCATATAGAATAAAGGGAAGTGAACATCTTTTTTGCGTATAATCTATTCATTAATAGAATTCTAGATTACATAATAATCGATAATTTTTATTTGCTGTTGTATGGCAAATAATTTTTTTTAAAAAACTTCGTTTTAAGATAGGGTGGTAGGGTGTTAGTTACTCTTTATATAAATAGAATACTATACAATATTTTTATTATAAAAAAGATTAATATTCAATAGATTGAAAAGAATCAGACTACATCTATTAATTCTATGTATCCGCGGAAAAATACCTTGACGTTTCCGTGGAAGGATTGATTATTAAATTATTATATAATAAATTGTAGGCATACAAAGTAAAACTTAAAATATAAAAAGATGAAAAATATATTAATTGGGCTACTATTTGCACTTGCAATATTAGCTGGTTGTTCAAAGAATGAAAATATAGGATTGGCTGATAGCAATAATCCTACAACAGATCAATCAACGCTTCAGGGTAAGTTAAATATCCTTTCAATGGGTATTCTTGGTGCATCAGACGATGAATTAGTAAAGGAGATATTGTATAAAGAGGTTGAAAAAAAGTTTGATGGGGAGTATAATGTGCTTTTTAATACCCTTATTAGCGAGTGTAGAAAGAATGGCGTTGATCTAATTGGGATTATGCAGAAACATTTGAATACTATGGGCTATAACGAGAACATAGAAGAAGTTTTGAAATCATTTCAAAATGTGGAGGGAGTTAACTACTATCCGCAAGTTTACGTGCCGTTTTATTCAAATAAAAACCAATTTAAAGGAACGCTTAAAATGGCTTCTAGTGTTCAGGTTGTAACCGATAATGTTCAAGAGGGAATTACTCCAAAAACTAAATTTATAGGATTACAACTTTCAAGAGATGCAAAGAATAGAATTAGGGAGGCTATTATTGATGAGAATATTGCTGTGAATAATCCGGTTTGGGTTGTTTCTTTGAATGAACGGGTAAATAACGATGGAATTTATGTTAAGACAGAAGTGCCAACTAACACAAAAGAGTTTAAGAATACTGTGATGGTAAGCTATAATGTTCCTAATGTTAGTTCTGTTGAAGGCTGGACTCGTGGAGGTCCAGAATTTACCGTTAGATTCATTCCATTGTCAGGTCAAATTGTTTCGCAGCAAAATTTTGAATCTACCAGAGATGAGGTTAATGGTAATGCTTGGAAAACGGTAAATAGATATATTTTGTCATGGGATCCTAATATTTTGAATCGTTACCTTGTTGCTCATTGGCTTGAGCGTGATGGTGGTAGTTCAAAGATTCTCGACTTGAAATTTACAGTTTATGGTTTTACTGTAACCCTGCCAATTACAGTTGGTAGTGATGATGATGATGCAGGATACCAAGCTATGTATTATGACGATCTGAGCGCACCTATTTTTAATACTGGATGGGTTAGATGGGATATGCAATAATTTTAAAGAAGGTGTTGATTAATCGGAATTGGAATAGGTAAAGCGTAAATAGGTTACGAGGCTGTCTAAAAGAAATTTAGGCAGCCTCGTTATTTTTATATCTTGGTATGTTGCACCTATGGTTTCATTTATAAAATTTGTCTACAAAGATTTATACTATGGTGTGAAAGTATTGTAAGATTTTCAATAAATTAGAACAGATATTCTTGGTTATATCCAACATTCTTTATCTGGCATTTCTGTATATTCCTCTTTATTTCACTTCCTTTTGTTATACACTTACTTCGATAAAATAAAATACCACATCGTCTATTTGTATACAAGAATGTGTAAGAATATGGTAATTTTTCTGCTATTTGATTTTCAATTATAATAATATATATGTTCTAATATTTGTTATAAATATTATTTATCATAAATATATTATTTATATATTATGTAATAAATAATAATGTAACTAAATAACATCTATAATATAAATAAAATTTATATATTTGCTTTATGATTTTAATATGTATATATTTAGGTTATAATATATTTATTAATGATCCTAGATGTTGATATAAACTCATTTATTCGATTTGAAAGTGATTACACTGTTTAATGAACGAGTTTTTGATCTTGTCTTTTCTTTTTTTATAGAACCTAATATGATTATAGGTTGAGTTAATCCAATGATAACGCAAAAAAAGGATGAAAATAAACTCAAAAAATTAAACGAATATGAATAATTTATTAGAAAAAATTGAAGAGGGATTGGTCTCTGACTCTAACTCTAGAACGTTTTTGTTGGAAAGAATGCCAAAAAACTCTATTTGTGCTGAGGTAGGAACTTGGAAAGGCGATTTTTCGCAAAGGATGATAGATGAAACAAATCCTAAAAAGATATATTTAATCGACCCTTATATGTATGTTGCTGATTATAAGTACGCTTTGTATGGTGGGTATTCTGGGAGTCAAGAAAAAATGGATGAGATATACCAATCTGTAGTATTTAGATTTTCTAGCATGATCGAAAGAGGGCAATTAGAGATTATAAGGAAAAAATCAGATGAAGGACTTGGTAGTCTTATAGATAATACGTTAGATTGGATTTATATAGATGGTAATCATACTTATGAATATGTTAGGAACGATCTTCTTGGGTCGTGGGGAAAGGTTAAAGTGGGAGGTTTTATAACAGGAGATGATTATGGGTTGCCAGGTTGGTGGAACGATGGAGTAAAAAAAGCTGTGGATGAGTTTATAGATTTTAAACAGAATTCCATAGAGATTATTGCTTTTATAGGTGCGCAATTTATTCTCAAAAAAATAGAAGACTAGAAACCTGTGTGATTTTTGAAATAGGCTGGGTGATATAAGATACAACACAATTACACAGATCATCAAATTTGTTAAACATAAGCAGGAACAATAAAAAACTGCCGGTAGGGATTAATCCAAACCGGCAGTTAGTATTTTTGGTAAAACCTACCCGTAAATCTGTTTTTTTACCTCGGGAAGATTAAGTTTATCCAAAGTAACCTTTAGGGGTACTGATGTGGTAGGATCCCATCCCATTGCACCAAAGTAGGCTTTTTTGGCATCATCCCACATTAAAACGTTAGGGCTATAGGCATTGGGACCATCGTTCATGGCTGGGTTTCCACGTGCACGTTCTGGCATTCTGATTTTTGGTACATCAATATTTTCGCGCAGGTTAAACGCATGTCGGATGGTTTTTATCCTTTGACCTGTGAGTAGATAATCATCCAAAGTGTTATTCCACCCAGTGGTGGCATTTATCCATTCAACAAAGGGAACCATAGGTCCCAAGTAGAATCCGAAGTTGCACAATCCCATTGCATTTATAATATCTTCGCCGCAGCTTGCATTCTTAAGGGAAGTACCCATTTCGCTATCGGTGGTGGATTGCTGTGAAAGGTTGTACTTGGGTTGAAATTTAAGTTTTTGGTAGTATTTGTTGAGAACTTTGGAGTTGAGATCTGTTTGCTTTTTTTCCTTTTCTATGTATTCATCTATTCCCGAAAAGGTGCTGGTATGTCTACCGGGGGTGGGTTCTACCTCGTAGCCAACACCCAAACCTAATCCACCCTCTTTGTTTCTTGAATCGTGCATTGGCAATTCCTGCCCATGAACGTGCATTGCGGTAAACTCCTTATCTTGAAGTTTGAGATTTATTAAAGCTTCTTTAAGTCCATCTTTTAGCTTTGCACCAAAACCAGTGTTATTGGCAATTTGCTTTACCAGTTCCATTACGGCTTTACCGTTTCCCCATTCTAATTTTAAACCACCGGTTGTTTTATCGTTAATATATTTTTTCTCATATGCTTCAAATGCCCAGTTGATGGTTGTTGCGCAGCTAATGGTATCTAAACCAGCCCTGTTGCACAATTCGTTGGCAGTGTAGATGCTCTCAAGATCATTATTTAGTAGTTGTACTCCAAATCCGCAAAGGGTCTCGTACTCGGGTCGGTGAGTTTCCTTTAGTATTTTATTTCCAGGAACTTCACAAATACCACCGCAGCCAAAGGGGCAGCCATAGCAGGAGTATTTTTCCTTTTCGTATTTGGTAACCTCAAAGGCATTAATCTTATCAGCAACTTCTTTGGGAAAATCTTTAGTTCCAATACCCATCCAGTTTTTAACGGGTGAATCGCCGCTTTCGGCTGAATCGGTAAGAGTTCCGGCAGTACCACAGTTTTTCATGGTTTTACCAAAGTCGTTTAGGTCGTTAACCAAACCCTTGAGTAGGGTTGTGGTATTCTCCCAAACTTTATCGGAATTGAACTCCTCCGCATAATGAGTTCCCTTAACGCACAAGGCTTTCAGGTTTTTAGAACCCATTAAAGCTCCAAAACCGCTTCTGCCAGCAAGTCTACCCTTAGCATTTACAACACCCGATATAAGAGAGAGATTTTCTCCGCCAGATCCAATGCTAATTACCCTATAATCATTTCCGTGGGTATCTTTAAGCATTGTTTCTGTGTCAACTGCATCAACCTTTTTCCACAGATGAGAGGCATCTTTAAAGGTAACTTTGCCATCATCAACTAGGATGTATACAGGCTGCGGGCTCTTTCCTACAATGTAAATGCCATCGTATCCAGCATTTTTGATGGATGGGGCAAAATCACCTCCACAGTTTGAGTCTCCCCAAGTATCGGTCAAAGGGCTTTTGCCAGCAAGTATCCAACGACCATTAAATGCAGCACGACCGTTAGTTAGCAAGCCACTCATAACGGCTAAAATATTATCGGGATCAAACTTTGACAGGCCTTTCTTTTGCCTATCGTATATGATTTTTGCAGCTAATCCGTATCCGCCGATAAAAAGTTGATATATTTTATCATCAATAACCTCTTCGTGTGAGGTTTTATCGGTAAGGTTTAGCCAAAGTATTTTACCATGGTATCCTTTTTTCATAGTGTTTCAGATTTTAATTTTTGGCAATGGAACTTATTTAGTCATCCAAACTGTTTTAAACTCTTGAGCCATATCAACTTGTTTCCAACCGTTCAATCGCATTGTTCTTTGCCATGTTGTATCTGTTGGTCCGTGATATGGAGGATAGGCATATTCGCGTATTGAGTCGTTATGGTTTAGAAGATATTCGGCATGAGGGTATTTACTGGTTGATGCCAAACGGAACATGCCAAAATCGCCAGTAGTATTTCCGAATGCAAACACAGGAACTTTTCCAATATGAGAGTAGATATTTAGGCTCTTCCCATCCTTATCATCTTTAGGAGGGAAAATCCCCTTGGCAATCATGAATTGTGTCTTTTTCTCTATGGGTTTATAAGAAGGCACTAGGATTTGAGTTGTCCCGATTAGATGTGCTCTGTCAAACCCAATTACTTGAGGACATACACTCCAGATTACCCCTTGAACCGAACCCGAAACAACGTAAATAGTGAATTGATTTTCTTTAAGATGTTTGAGTAATTCTAGCATGGGTTGGTAAAACATATTAACCAGAGGCATATTAAACTTTTGATCTTTTGTTTTTGATAAATAGATGCGGGCAGAATCAACATAAGCCTCATTATCAATACCAACATAGGCTTTCCAAACCATTGAATCGATATAGTTATAATAAGGCTTAACCGTAAAATTGGTCCAAGAGTTTAAAACCGATGGGTCAGCAGGGTTTTTCTCCAATTTTTTAGCGTACTGATATTCTGGGTATTTAAATAACTTAGGATCTTTTGCCGATTGTTGATTTAACCCGTTAACCGCAGCATACATTTCGAACCATAAAGGGGTTTCGCAGGCTATTGTGCCATCCATATCAAAAACGGCGATACGATTTTCAGCAGGTATCTCTTTTACAGCTTTATTTATGTATTCCAGGATTGATTTTTTTATTGGGGTTTCGTTCCATGAGGGTAAAGGATCTACTTGTGGTTTTTCCTGTGTGCATGAAGATAAAAGTGCAAAAGTGAGAATTGAAATAGCTAGGTAAAATTGAATTGTTTTCATGAGAATAATTTTGAGTTTTAGTTAAAGCAAGGTAAGAAATTTTCTCACCTTGCTTTGTATATACCTAGTTTGATTTTACTGGACGGTTTATATAATTTTCCATGTGAGATATCGGAAGGGTTATGAATGGTGCATTCCAACCACCTACACGTACCATGATATCCGAATACTTTAGCAATTTCTCCGAGGCTACTGTAGGATTTTCAATTAGATTGGCTGCTTTAGCAATTTCATATATCTCCTGATATTGAGGCGATGCAATAGTAATAGTCAACATGCCTCCATTTTTTTGTACAAAAGTTTTGATTATGCCATCCAGTAACGCATCCGATTCGAGGCAAATATCTGTGATTACACCAGCAGCAAAGCGATTTAGCCCTAATTGGCTGAATGTTTCAATTAAATTTGCTGGGGATGTATGCCAAGTACCTGAAGCAGGAGTGAAGTTTGGAGCTAAAGGATCGCCAGTATTTCTGGAAGCAGATGCGGCGTTTCCTGCTCCTTGCCAGTTATACTGTTCAAAAGTACCCATGCCCGCTGTAAATTTTAAATCGAAATCGGGGAGGATTGTTTGAAGTGCTTTACCATAATATCCCGCAATAGCCCTTAAAGCACAAATCTGCTTATTGCTATCACCTTTAGGATCTAAAAATACTTTATTGGCTAATGCTTTGGATTGGTTAACCGCATTAACAAACGTGTCTAAAATAAATTTAGCGATATCATTGGTTTCGCTATCATTACCAAATTGTGGACTGTTAGTGAAGAAATCGACTTTAATGGAATCGAATAAACGTTGGGTTTTAAAGTCGCCAGTATCACCAGCAGTGTAATTAAAACGTAAAGCCATCAGCACATCTGATAGTTTGTATTTCTTTTGATCAAATACCCATTTCTTAATTGCTGCTGCAGTGTTAACCATATCGGGAACTCCTCCTAGTACTGTACCACCCAAATTATATTTTGCACCACCCCATGATTTATCGCGACCTTTTTCCAAGCATGTTCCAAATAGAGCGGAAACTAGGGGAGAGGGAACTACAAATTCGGAGGTGAGATAGTACATGCACATCGCTAAAGATGACTGATCAACAAAGAATTGAATTTGTTTAGTGAGTGAATTTTTCAGGCTATTATAGTCGGTTAATTCTCCAGTATCAATACTTAATTTTTGACCACGAAGTAGGGCAGGATTGGAGGTCAAAGCGGCACCCCGATTAAGTGTACACTCCATTATGGTCATCCCGTTTATCATGCCAAAAGTCCATTCACTTATCCCGTTAAGGATTGGTTCCCAACATCCATCAACACAATAATCGTTAGCCAATTCCTGATATTTTTTCAATTTGTCAGGTTTAGTTTCACCAAATGATAGTGCGCTAAGCATGGCAGGGATCATCACCTCATCGTTTAAAATGTATGGTAGATTTTTGGTCTCTTTAATCGATTCGGAAACAGCAGCATACAATTTAGCGGGACTATCTTTGTGTAACCTTACGTAGATACCTGGGGTGGATAGGTTCACATTCTTAAATGCTTCGAGGATGATATATGTACAATCATTCGTAGCATCCTTCCCCTCTGGGGTTTTACCGCCAATAATGATATTTTGCAGGAAGTTATTCAAACCTGCCCTTTGATCAAGGTAGTATGGATGAATACCAAGAGCAGCGTTATAATCCATATGATCCTGTGTAACTAAATATTGTGTTGTTAGATTAAGGCGACCAGCGGCCTTAATAATGAAGTTTTCAAATAGTTCGCATGCAAATGCCTTATCGGTCTCTTTTTTCAAATAGGGATTTAATACTTGATCGAGCCTACCAAGTGACATAAAATCCATTGTTGAATGCAAGCAGCAATGTACAAGCCATATACTGTGAATGGCTTCGTAAAATGTATCAGCGGGTTTAGCAGGAACTTTGTTGCAAATACGAGCTATTTCGAGCAATTCTTTTTTTCTTTTTTCATCCTTACAGATTTTCGCTTTTTCGGACGCAAGGTTTGCAAACCTTGAGGCATAGTCAATAACGGCTTTACAAGATATTATTATTGCTTTGTAGAATGCCTTTGTATCATAGGCATCTTCAATATCGCCCAATGCTTTTGGGTGTAATTTTTCCTCAGCATAATTTATTATGCTCTGTAATCCGTTTTTGAGAACCTTTTCGTAATTAATAGAATTATGACCAAGCAGGGACATTGCCGTTTTATTGGTGGCAGAACCAACTCGAAGTTCTTCCTCGGTAAGATAATTAGGGAATACTTTACCTAGCCCGTTTGAGCCCATAGGAATAGTCCCTGCTAATAAATCACCTTCCTCAATGTCGAAGCAGCGTGTATATCCAAAATCTTTTGTATTGCACATTGCTTTGAGCATTTCATCTACACCGTAAGCTCTACGGATCATTACATGTTCATTAGGATACATTTTGGCGACATCGGGGAGCCAGGCTCTTTTTGTTAAATCTGCCTGCTCATTCTTTTTAAACCATTCCTTGGTTCTGTCTTCAAATCCCCTTTTCATAAGGGTTTCACGTAGTTTCGCAATGCGTGGACTTAGTTCTGTTTTCATAACATTATTTGTTTTGGTTTTTTATGAATTAAAAAATCAATGACATACTTGTACATTTTATCAGCCTTACTTGAATTGTACTCAATCTGATTGGTTATTCCCATTGCTTTGTAATAATGTGAACTTTCGGGATTATAAGGTAATAATTCAATATTTTTGATCTTATATTCCTGTAAGATTTTTTTAGCTGAGTTAAGATATGATTTAGTAGTGGTAAATCCAGGTATTACTGGGATACGGACAATAATTTCTGTCTCAGGGCTTTGTGTTAAAAAATTTAGGGTTCCTCTGGTAATTTTTTCAAGATCTATGGAGGGTAAGGTATTGGCTCCAGTCAGAAGTCGCATTCCTACTAGCCATGTATCAATATATGGAAAAATGTTTTGAATATAAGGCAATGGAACTATTCCAGAAGTTTCTAGTGTGGTATGGAAACCTGATTCTTTACATTTTTTTGCCAGTAAAACCAGAGCTTTTGATTGGAGCAAAGGTTCTCCTCCGCTAAAGGTTATTCCTCCAATATTCTTAAGCAGTTCCAAGTGAGGTTCAATGGATTTAAATAGCGATAGAACGTTTGCATTCCTAGTTGGAAGAGAAAGTGCTCCTGTTTTGCAATTAGATGATGATTGTGGGCATGCTTCAATACATGCTCCACATTTAATGCAATTTTCTCTTTGTATAATATGCTTGTTTTCGATAAAACGATGAACATCTTGTTCACATGCAAGCTTACAACGTTGGCATTTTTTGCATAAGGAATCAAGGTAAAGTAGAGGACTTTTATTGGGTTGAGAATGGGGAGAGTGGCACCATATACATTCTAAGTGACAACCCTGTAAAAAAAGAACTAATCTTTTCCCAGGTCCATCATTTTCAGATAACCAGTCAATATTAAAATACGATATTTCTAAACCATCATTAATACTTTCGTATTTCATTTTTCTATTATTGAACCGTTAATTATTTGTTAGATAAATATGAGAATTATAAAATGTCTATATATAATTCATAAAATAACATATAAATATAAATGATTTAAATATAATAAAAAATATAATTATTATAATTCAATAAATATAAGTATTATGTGAATGGAGTTTTTGTTGTTTTTTTCAAACTATAAGTTGTCTAAACTATGATAAAATAAGTTGATAATATGAATCAATGTCGTTTTACTTAAATCCTTTGATTTCTTACGATTTAGGAAAACCCGTTAAACTGCTTAAGCAAAGAGAATTCTAAAATATTGTTAACGTTTTAATATTAATTTTAAAACAAATTAAGTAATAAAAAAATAATTTAAAAAGTAAAATAAATAGTTATTTGTTAGTTAAATGGAAATTTATTTTATGAATATCCGCTATATTACCTATAAGCAAAACACACTCCATTGTCATCCCGGGCGAAGTCCCGGAATTCCTTGAAAGAGATAGATTCCTGCATTATTCGCCTCGCTCATGAGCTAACGGTTCGCAGGAACCGAGCGTATTTTGCGAGTTCGCCGTAAGGCAATGATAATTTGGATTACTTATTCTTCTTTAGGTATTATTGCGGACAATCATTATATATTTTTTGTATAAGCAGTATAAAAATACAAAATACTTGCTCCATTTGACCTATAGCGCACCTTGCGGATTAGAAAAAAGCATGGGCACTTGTGGAGTAATGTGTTGCTGAGATAAAAAATACTAGAAATGTTAAGTCGTGAGAGATAGCATAGAATTATTGATTATCTAAGAGATTTAGACGGTCAAAGTCTTCAAATTTGAACTATATTTAAGTGAAATAATAATTATACAATTTCTTTAATAATTATAACAATAAGAGCCTGTTTAAATTTAATTTACTAGAAATAAGGCTATTGATTAGCTAATCCGATCAATTTTCCTGAGCTTGCACAAACTCCAATTTGAACAAGCGATGATAAAATACCAAACCAGCCTAACCA
>JABFRB010000010.1 GCA_013141385.1 Bacteroidales bacterium
CTGCTTTAGGATCAACAGATCGATACATAAGCAAACCATTTTTCATAAACTTATTGTTCGAATGGTTGAAGGTGATCCCATTACATATCAGAATGTTAAAATTAGTGCTTAAATAAACACCTCAAAACAATTATTTCTGTATTATATAGTTTCTAATAATTAACGTTACAAATCATTAAGATTTTTTCATTTGGGACAGAGAAGAGGGAAAACATTTGCCAGAATCTTGCTTTTCTTTCCTTTAGGGTCAACAAATACCTATTGTGCGGATGCTCTGCATGTACCACCAAACCCTTTCAATGGGGTTGAAGTCCGGAGAATACGGAGGTAAGTACATTATTTTAGGATTCCGCTCAAGGAAAGTTTTCAGCAGCTTCGCATGGTGATACCTAACGTTGTCAACGATTAGCACGATTTTACTTGCCTCCTGGTATACCCTTAGAAGCTTCCTGATGTGTTTTCTAAAGGACATGTAGTTCCCTTTGTCCGCGAAGTTTACCGTAACCTGCCCGGAAGCAATATTCAGGCCTCCAAACGTGGTCTGCCGCTCTCCTTGCCTCTGCTTGCATCCAACGACAGGCTGTTTCCCCTTTAAGCCCCACATGTAGGAAAGGGTTGCGGTATTGCTCAGGCTGAACTCGTCCTCGAACAGGAAAACCGCATTAGCCGGTTCCTCCGCTAGTTTTTTTTAACGATTCAACGAACGCTGCCCGCTGGGCTGGATCCGCTTCAGGGTGCTTGCCCCTTGCCTTTTGGAAGGAGAAACCGAGCGTTTTGAGAATGTTGTAAACCTGAGCCTTCTTGTATTCTACCCCATAGGTTTTATTGATGTACACCCCGATTAGCGGGCCGCTCCATGTGGCGGAGTTAAAGCCAAACTCATCCGGTCTATTATTTGTCAATACGCATCTCAGCGCTCCCATCTGGGCGTGGTCTAATTTGGGCTTTCTCCCGCTTTTAGGCTTATCCTTTAGCCCTGCCACACCATCTTTGTTGAAGTTCCTAACCCATACGCAGAATCGTGAGTGTGATTTGTAGTAGAGCTCCTCAAGCTTTCTGGAGGATAGCCCTTTCTTGATTTGAATTAAAGCCATGATCCTAGATCCTACAACATAATCAGCGTTGCTGTTCAGGATGTTTTCGAGTTCCTCTACGGTGAAGTTAGGGATGGATAGTTTTTGCATAATCGATTTTATGCAAATATACAAATAATGTATTGTTATATATTAGATTTCATATAATAAACACAATTACCAACACATCATTTGCTATATAAAAATTTTTATTGTATTTTTAGTTGTTAAAACTTAACTAAATCTTAAACAATGAACATTCCTAACTCTGTAAAATTCAATTTAAGAGATGTTCCTCTGCTCCTTAACCTTAAAATTTTATCACTATGAAAAAGTTATTTGTACTATTTGCATTAATTGCAACTACAAGTTTGTTTAATGCGTCAGATTTGAAGAGTATTCCTCCAGGAGCTCATACTTTTAATTTTGGGTATTTCTCCGGGCATGCCTCTGTATCTCCTTATAATAATTACAATCAGAATATTTACATTACAGCAAGTCAGGCGGGTACTTTTAGCTATTATGTATATTTTTCAAATTATATTGCAACATCACACCATTTTTCAAATCAATCCTATGGAAACTGGTCAATATATTTCAATAAGGTAGATTTCTTTTATAATGGAAATCTTTTTTATACCTCTTACAACCTTAATGATTCCTATTCCATCTTGGCAAACGTCGGCTTTCGTATTACCTATACAATAGAAAATAATGAAGCTTAATTATAATTTTTGCTAATAAAAAAATCCCGACTAAAATCGGGGTTTTTTTATTAGTTGCTATTTTACTGTTGAGCCATTTTCTACCTTATCACTAGGAATTATAAAGCGAAGTTTACCGTCCGAATCCTCCGCCATTAGTATCATCCCGTGTGATTCTATCCCTTTAATTTTTCTTGGTTCAAGGTTAACTAGAATTGATACCTGCCTGTTAATAACCTCTTCTGGGGTAAAATGTTCCGCTATTCCAGATACAACGGTTCTTTTATCAATTCCAGTATCAATAAGGAGTTTCATCAACTTTTGTGTTTTAGGGACACGTTCAGCCTCCAAAACAGTGCCTACACGAATATCCATTTTAGAGAACTCCTCGTATGTAATATTTGGTTTTTGAGGTTCAACTTTAGTGTTCATCTTCTCGTTTGCAACTTTGGTGGCCTCTAATTTTGCAAGTTGAGTGTTAATAGCCTCATCCTCAATCTTATCAAAAAGAAGTTCTGGTTGATTAAGAAGATGTCCAACTCCAAGAATATCACTTGCTCCCGCCCTAGTCCAATCGCAACTATCAAGATTAATCATTCGTCTAAGCTTCTCCGCAGAGAATGGAAGGAATGGTTGAAGCAGAATCGACAGGTTTGCTGTTATTTGAAGTGATATGTTAAGGATTGTAGCAACCCTCTCCGGTTGATCCTTAAATATCTTCCAAGGTTCTGTGTCTGCTAGATACTTATTTCCCAAACGAGCTAAATTCATTGCATCTTTAAGCGCTTCACGGAAGCGGAAGTTTTCGAGATTATACTCAATTGCATCTTTTATCTTTGGTATTTCAGCAAGGGTCTCCTTATCAAAGGGTGTTAGCTCTGAGCAAACGGGTAGTTTACTATCAAAATATTTTTGAGTAAGCACCATTGCCCTATTCACAAAGTTTCCAAGGATTGCTACCAGCTCACTGTTGTTCCTAGTTTGAAAATCCTTCCAAGTAAAATCGTTATCCTTTGTTTCAGGCATATTTGCAGTAAGGGTATACCTCAACACATCCTGTTTATTAGGAAAATCAACTAAATACTCGTGTAACCAAACCGCCCAGTTTCGTGAGGTTGATATCTTATCCCCTTCAAGGTTGAGAAACTCATTTGCAGGAACATTTTCAGGGAGAATATAACTTCCTTCCGCCTTTAGCATTGCGGGGAATACAATACAATGGAAAACGATATTGTCCTTACCAATGAAATGAATCATTCGGGTTTCAGAATCTTTCCAATACTTTTCCCAATCGGGGGTTAACTCTTTAGTTGCAGAGATATAACCAATAGGAGCATCAAACCAAACATATAAAACTTTACCTGTTGCACCATCAACAGGAACAGGAACACCCCAATCTAAATCCCGGCTAACTGCTCGGGGTTGAAGACCCTGATCCAGCCAACTCTTACATTGCCCGTAGACGTTTGCCTTCCACTCCTTATGATCTTCTAGTATCCATTTTTCAAGAAACCCTTGGTATTTATCCAGTGGTAAAAACCAATGTTTTGTCTCCTTTAAAATTGGCTTTGATCCACTGAGCGTAGAACTTGGGTTAATTAAATCGGTAGCATTTAAACTTGTTCCGCATTTCTCACACTGATCGCCATAAGCACGCTCGTTTGAGCAATGAGGGCAAGTACCAGTAATATATCTATCAGCAAGAAATTGATTAACTTCCTGATCGTAGTACTGTTCAGTTGTTTTTTCGATAAATGTTCCATCATCGTAAAGCTTCCTGAAAAATTCTGAAGCTGTTTGATAATGAACCTTTGAGGAAGTTCTTGAGTAGATGTCGAATGCAATACCAAAATCTTTAAATGATTGTTTGATGATATCGTTATACTTATCAACTATCTGTTGAGGTAAAACTCCTTCTTGACGAGCTTTTATTGTAATTGGTACTCCATGTTCATCGGATCCACAAACCGAAATAACATCAATCCCTTTCATTCGTAAATATCTTGTATATATATCCGATGGAATGTATACACCGGCTAAATGTCCAATGTGAATAGGCCCATTGGCATATGGCAGGGCAGATGTGATTAGGTAACGTTTGTAACTTTTCATAACACGTAATTAAATAGTTAAACACAAAAAAACAAGCCCGGTCAAACAGGCTTATAATTATCTTCAATCGAAGAAAAAAATCAACGGAAATTATTACCTTTAAAGTGTAATTAGCCAACAAATATACTAACTATTTTCCTTCGAGTGAAACACCTATGTTCCACTTTCAATAAAATGAATTGAATTATCAATAGGAGGAAGTAGGTTATTTTACCCGATTTTATTTACATGAAATGGAAAACATCACACCCCCTTTTATTAAACCAGGCGATTGTATTGGGATAATTGCTCCAGCCCGACGTGTTTTAGTGCAAGAAATTAATCCCGCAATCAGGTTCTTAACAGGAAAAGGGTTTATAGTAAAAACTGCGCCACATCTATTTGCTGGGTTTCATCAATTTGCAGGAACCGAAGAACAACGGGCAAGTGATTTTATGGGTATGATAGAAGATCCTTCCGTTAAAGCCATTCTATGCGCAAGAGGCGGTTACGGATCCGTTCGTTTACTTGAGCACCTAAACTTTCGCAAACTTCAACAACATCCAAAGTGGGTGGTTGGTTATAGCGATATCACGGTTTTTCACAGTCTTTTGAATGGCTGGTATGGTATTGAAACAATTCATGGCCCTATGCCATTCAACTTTCAATCCGAAGGTGGAACTAATGAATCCCTGGAATGTTTAATTAATGTTTTAACGGGAGAAAGTCCCAAATACACTGTTAACCCTCATCCACTTAATAAACAGGGAAAAGCAGAAGGGAATTTGGTGGGAGGGAATCTTTCTATTTTATATAGTCTTTCTGGAACGAATGCTGATATAAATCCCGCTGGGAAAATTTTGTTTATCGAGGATTTGGATGAATATCTATACCACATCGATAGAATGATGATGAATTTAAAGCATGGCGGGAAACTTACTAATATTGCCGGATTAATAGTTGGTGGTCTCACAGAGATGAAGGATAACCATACCCCTTTCGGATTCACTCCACACGAAATTGTTTCTAATGCCCTAAAAAATTATAATATACCAATTTGTTTTGATTTTCCCGCAGGGCATGTTGAACCAAACTATTCTTTAATTATGGGTAGACGAGTTCGATTAGAGGTAACTGATAATGGTGCAACAGTTGCTTTCGAAAAACCTTCTATTGGTCAATTTTTTGATAGTCAGAAGGAATTTTAAACATATTCACGTTTAGCAACTCCTCTTTTATTTCAGTAACTGAAACCTTCATTTTTTCTTTCCGAAGAAGTGTTCTCTCAACTGTTAGCATTGGGAATTCTCCATCTATTCCGGGGAGATTTGAAAACAGGTTGATGTCTGATTTTATATTTCGGAGAATGTCATTCAATAATTTGAAAAATGGAAAATTGCGCTGAGTAACCCAAAAAGCTGTTTCAGTATCCTGTGAAATATTTTTAACTCGCACTAAACTGCAATTATAACCATTAACCATCATTCTATTCTCTGTCTTTATAATTGTTGTATCTTCTTTTGAGGTTTGAGTAAGTCCTTTAGTCATAAGCTCATAAAACAATTTACGCTTGGGAGAAAGTGCAACAACTTTTTCGCTTTCGAGGTTGATAATTAAAATACTTACCGAATTCATTTTGGAATCAAACTCATCAAGACGGACCAAGTTACCCTTCACTTGTATTTTTATAAAAGAGGTGTCGTAAATAGTTTTTCTCTCCAGATTGATGCTTCCCTCAAATTTTTGTAATTTTGATTCTGCATTACCTGTAAAAGTTAACAGTAAGAATAGTTCGATTAATATGAAAGGTCTAGTTATCATTATGCTGTATAGCGCTTTCATATCACTTTTGTTACGTTGAAAATGAAAAATGATAATGATCTTAATCACCCTAAGGAACTGGGTAAACGTGGCGAGGCAATTGCAGAAGAATATTTAGCCAAAAATGGATATAAGATCCGTCACAAGAATTGGCATTATGGACATAAAGAACTTGATATTGTTGCAATCAAAGATAATACCTTGATTGTAGTAGAAGTAAAAACCCGTTGGACCAATTACTGGGAGGAGCCGAAGGAATCTGTTCGACGTAAAAAGCAAAGGTTTATAATTGAAGCAGCAGAGGCATATGTACAAAACTACAACCTAAATATGGATGTACAATTCGATGTTATCTCAATCATTTTGCAAGGAGAAGTCTTTGAATTGGAGCACATTCAGGATGCTTTTCAACCTATCTTTTAGTATTAGAGATATTAACTATTCCTCCTTTAGCGCATTCCAACCCTGTGCTCTAAGTTCTATCTCATTCCCATCGGGAGTAACGAGGAATGCACCAGTGTTTTCGGGGGTTATGTGACCAATTACCGAAACTCCCTCAATTGTTAAAATTTTTTCATGAAATTCAATTGGGACGGTGAAAAGCAACTCATAATCCTCGCCACCATTAAGCGCAGCAACAATTGCATCAATATGCATCTCCTCAGCAATCTTAAAAGTCTGTTGATCGATAGGTAGTTTTTCCAAATAAATTCTACAACCAACGTTTGAGTTTTTGCAGATATGCATTGCTTCAGATGATAGCCCATCGGAAATATCGATCATTGCGGAAGGTTTAATCCCTGCAATATGAAGTTCTTCAAGAATTGTCTTTCGTACTTCTGGTTTAAGAAATCGTTCAAGAATATAATCCCATCCTTCAAATTGAGGCTTGATGTTTGGGTTTCCATCAAACACTTTTTTCTCGCGCTCAAGTAGTTGAAGTCCCATATAGGCTGCTCCAAGATTTCCTGTAACACAAAGTAAGTCGTTTGTTTTTGCTCCGCTACGGTAGCATAAGTCTTTCTCATTCGCCTCACCAATAGCAGTAATGCTTAATGTTAATCCAGTATAGGAGGTTGATGTATCACCACCAACAAGGTCAACCCCATATCGTTCACAAGCTAAATATATACCACTGTATAGTTCTTCAAGATCTTCAAGACAAAAACGCTTCGAAACGCCTATCGAAACTGTAATTTGCCTTGGTAAAGCATTCATGGCATAAACATCGCTAAGATTTACTATTACCGCTTTGTAACCCAAATGCCTTATAGGAAAATAAGTTAAGTCGAAATGTACACCTTCAAGGAGTAAATCAGTTGTTACTACCATCCTTTTGCCATCAGGATTAATCACGGTAGCATCATCTCCAACGCCCTTAATTGTGGATTTGTTTGTATTCTTTGCTCTTTCAGTTAGGTGATCGATTACTCTAAACTCACCCAACTCGTGTAATTCCGTACGCTTCGACTTATTTGACATTGTTGAAAAAATTAAGAGGCAAAGATAAGTAGATTAGTGGCAAGATAAAAAGATGATATGTTAATAAGCAAAAACAAAATACTAGTGTTTGCGATGTTTGCTAAGAAGTTTTGTGAAAGAAAAGTTCAAATAAATTTGCTACTTACCTGTATTCCCTCTTTTTTAAGCGAATTAATAAAATAGTCCTTGTCAGCTAAGTGTGATTTTTCGAGTTGATCGTACCAATATCTGGCTGTTAATTTATCTCCCTTATTGAAAAAAATTCTGATTAAATTAAAGTAGGAGTAACCGTATACATATGTTGGAAATTCTGGTATCACCTCAACAACTTTTGTAAAACAATCGATGGCTTCATTTATTTTATTTGAAGCATACAGTTCGACTCCTTGATCGTATAGTTTTATATCCTTGCTTAACTTTTCGTCAAGGATTACCTTTGTAAATCTAAAACATGATTTATCACAATCTTCTATTAGGTTAATTAACTTTGTTTCTTCTGGTATTTTAGGAAAAACTAAGGTGAAGTTCAATTTCTCGCCTATTCTCAAAAAATTATGAACCGAAGGACAGGTTGGAATACCCCTCGTTTTTATAAGATTAAACCGTTTATGATCTTTAGGGTTCTCAATGTATATATTCCTATCCGCACAAAACCACCCTCCTTGTGCCAGTTTATTTTGAATTGAAAGTTCAATAACTGTTGAATCTTTATATAGACCTACTCTTAAAATTGTTAAGTCCTGATGGGTTCGATCAGCTATCGCTGGGTTTTCAAGTATTTGTTGTGCATTGACATAAAAGAAACAACAAAGAATTGTAATTAGTAACGCAATTTGCTTCATACTCCTAAAATATTTGACCTCAAAGGTTATGAATTCCTGTGTTTGGATTCGGTTTTAAATAAACAAGGGTCGGAATAAACCGACCCTTGCAAGATAATTATTTTTATTCAAACGATTTAAAAATGATAATCTACTCCAATTGAGAAGTCTATGTTTGTTCTGTTATAGGTTTCTTGTGCTGATGGAACACCATATTTTGTATAGTCAATGCTTTTTGCATCAGACTTATACATTGTATAAAGCATACCGAGATTCAATACCATTTTCTCTGAAACCTTAATAGCTCCACCAAAGCCTACAGTATTTGAGGTTAAACTATAACTTAAATCGGTTTGATATCTTTGACCTACACCAGTTTTGGCATAAAGATATCCTGCGGAGATAAGAATTTTGTCGGTGATATCGTACTCACCACCTAAAGCAACTTCGTATAGGTTTCCATCAATTACCTTCTTAACACCTGGAGCTGATTCAATAATAGCATCTTTGTCGAAGTAGTAATGCATACCAGCACTCACTCTCATCTGAGGAAGAACTTTATAACCGATACCAACAGATAGAATTGCAGGTATATCACTTCTAATCTTATTACCATCGGTAAATAGACCTGTTCCATCTACCTTGGTTTTGTTTGTAAGTGTAAGCTTAGTTCTAAACTCATACTTAATACCAATATTTAATTTTTCGCCAAAGGTGAGGTTTGCACCAAAAATTGGAGTATAGCCAGTACCTGTTTGGTCTGCGTCCACATCCTTATCAGCAGTTGCGGCTGCATTTGCTGTCATTGTTGAAGCCTTTCCTGCATAGGTTGTTGAAGCACCTGATAGGAAGGCTTGAGTTTGTGCAATTGTCATACCTGTTGGGTTACCGCCTAAAGATGTAATAGTCCCTTGTAATGTTGCTACTTGAGTTGGTGTTAATCCTGCAGCTGTACCATTTGAAAGCAGGACGGATCCACCACCACCAGTAATAACTGGTTGCAATGAGGTTGCTGAGCCTGAGAGTTGATTAGAAACCCCTGTAAGGTAAGTAGCTCCATCAGTAAAGAATTGGGTTGCTGAAACCATTCCGCCAGTATATGAAGCACCAAATGCAGGATAGTTTGGATTAATCATTATGCTTTTTAGATACCCTTTATAGGTGTTCTTAGCAAAAATCATTCGTGCTCCTGCTGATAGGGAAATCATATCGTTTATAGCATAACTGGCATTGAGCTGAGCTCCCCAAAATACGCTTGTCCCTTTAAAATTAATATTCGCTGAATAGTTAGTGGTTGGAATTGTGGGAACATTTGCAGCAAGCATTGCTGGAATGGCTGATACTGGTATTTCAAAACTTGGAAGACCCGTATCATATTTTGCAGATCCTCCTCCTGAATTTGGTTGAAAACCAAAACCTAAAGCAAGTTTATTTTTCTTATACACAGCATAAAGATCTGGGAATAATGGTGCTGTAACATCACCAACATATTTAGCCTTATGAAGTGAAGGAAATTTGTTTTCAATTGTTTTTTTCTGAAAAACTGATTGATTGCTAAGTGATAGATGAAATCCATCCGCAAGTTTTGTTAATCCAGCCGGATTATAGTAAACCGCATCCAAACTTGTAGATGCATCGCGAGCAAGCATACGAACGTATGAAGCGCTTTGGCCCGCATTGGTGACAATACCACCAGCAAATACTGCAATTGGTGACATCAATCCTGTAAATAGTAAAGCAAATAGTACTCTTTTCATAAACATTAATTTAAGGTTATTACTTTTTTTCATTTAGGTTAAATTGAACGTGTGTTCTATACGACTGTTCGAAGTAAAAAGATACTTCACCCGTACTTTATTTAGGCAAAAAGATATGAATCAAATAATCAGAAATTGTGAAAGGAATCCTGTTTTTAGTCCAATGTTACAGGAATCATGGTGGAAAAAGAAATGGTAGAGGTGGCTAAACTTAAAGATTTGTGATTTTAACGAATAGGTATCGATTGCAGTATCTTTTAGCTCTGTACTAGAATAAAAAATCATACTAAACGACTTTTTTATAAATCGTTTTAAAAAGACATAATATCCTACAATTGCTAGAAACAACCTTGCCCTGCGCATCGAATCAGGATGTAAATTTAAATGCTAATATATATATTTCTTAATAACAATAAAATTTTTAAAAAACTAAGTGATTAATAATAAAAGCCTTTTATCGCCCAATTACATATTTATCAGCCAGTTTACATGTTAAATAACATAAATAAATTTTTATTTGATAAAAAAATATGTGCCCGCTGTTTTTTACTAACTTATCCGACAAATTAAACCGATTATACATTTAAGGAGTCAAATGAATTTCGAATGTGTTTTGAAAACAACGGAGATACTAATTTGTTAATTATTTAAAAATATGAAATCACTAAACGGATTGTTGAAATTAAGCCTTATTGGGTTGATTTTGTTGATGTTTACTGGCAGTATTTACTCTCAGGACAGCGGGAATGGGTACACCTTTACAATGCTTAAACAGGTTAAAACCACTCCAGTAAAAAATCAACAAAGCACAGGCACATGCTGGAGCTTTGCAACAATCTCTTTCATTGAGACAGAATTAATCCGTTTAGGTCAACCTGAATTTGATCTATCGGAAATGTATTTTGCAAGGTGTGCATACTCCGACAAAGCCAATCTTTATGTCCGGTATCAGGGTACAAATAATTTTGGTCAAGGTGGTCAGGCTCATGATGTTTTGAATATGATGAGAAGTTATGGTATGGCTACTGAAGAATCGTATCAAGGCAAGAATTATGGTAGCAATGACCATGTTCATGGTGAACTAGAGTCTGTTCTGAATGTTTTCCTTGACGCTATTGTTAAAAATCCTAATAAGAAATTAACAACTGCTTGGGCTCCTGCTTATGAATCAATTCTTGATGCATATCTAGGCAAAGCACCAACAGAATTAACCATCAATGGGAAAAAATTTACTCCAAAATCATTTCTAGAATCAACTGGATTGAAACTGGATGATTACGTTGAGATTACCTCTTTCAACCATCACCCCTTCTATCAAAGTTTTATACTTGAGATTCCCGACAACTGGCACCGAGATACATACTATAATGTTCCACTTAATGATCTTTCCACAATAATTGATAATGCAATAATGAACGGATACTCAGTTTGCTGGGATGGTGATGTTAGCGAAAAAGGTTTTGCATATAAAAAAGGGGTGGCTATTCTTCCTGCTGCAAAAGTGGAAGATCTTAAAAACACTGATATGAGTCGATGGACTGAAGTTTCAGAAAAAGATAGAGTAGCACAGATGTTTACTTTTAGCGGACCCGTACCCGAGATAAATGTTACCCAAGAAACCCGTCAGCTAAACTTTGATAATCAAACAACAACCGACGATCATCTAATGCACCTTGTAGGTATTGCAAACGATCAGAATGGAACAAAGTACTACTATACCAAAAATAGCTGGGGAACAGAAAATCATATTTATAACGGGTTTTTTTACATGTCCGAATCTTTTGTGAAGATGAAAACCATTGCAATTCTTGTGCATAAAGATGCTATTCCTACTGAAATAGCCACTAAAATGGGGATTGTTAAATTTAGAAATATTACTAAATAGTCGGCTTGTATTAAACGTCGTAGAAACCTGATAGAAAACAAAACTATCAGGTTTTTTTCGTTTCAATAAACCAAAAGATTACAACCTCTTAGCTGCGCTTCATTCATTCTACCTAAAATTTCAAATGAGCCATCATCATGGGTTTTACCTAAATCTTCCGTTTGAATAAATGAGCAGGAATAAATATTTGCAAGATCAATTATATTGACAGCACCCGCTTTTTGATGCGATAATGTTGAAAAGGGATCATATGGATCGCGGATTACTACCTTCATCCAATTTGGGCATTTAAAAATACCCTTGCCATCAGAATAGGCCTGCGATAATAGTTCTGTCATACCATATTCGGAATGAATCCCCTTTAAACCAAAAGCGTTACATAGCTGATGGTGTAACTCTTCCCTTATCATCTCTTTTCTTCTACCCTTCATGCCCCCAGTTTCCATTACAAGAGAGTTTTTCAACTTAAAGGTATGCTTTTCTGTAAAGTCAACAAGGGCAAATGAAACACCTATCAATAAGCACTTCTGCCCATTAGAATCTAAGCGATTAAGGATTTCAGCAAGATTATCAAACTCATTTAAAAAAAAACCGCTCTCAGGGTGTTTAGATTGTTTGATTAACCGATCAACCATAAAAACCAATGATGATCCTTGGCGTTCAATATATGATGGAAGCAATGCTAGTATACAATAATCAGCGGGATTGCCATAGAAATGGCTAAACGCTAAGGTAAAACTCTTTATATATAACTCAATATCAGCAACAAAATGCCTGCTTGTTTGACTTCCAGTTGTTCCGCTACTTTCAAATACTGCGCTTGCTTCAACACCTATTGGTTTTATCTCTCTTGATTTAAAAAACTGAATAGGAAGAAATGGAATCTTTTCAGAATGGTTTATTTCTTCTGGATTTATCCGAAGTCGTTCGATATACTCCTTATAAATAGGAATATTTTGAGCCTGGTATCGAAAAACCTCAAGGGCTATCCTTTCAAACTCCTCTTTGCTGCTAATCTGAAATATCTCTTCTTTTAAATTAACCATCCTGCAAAGATATATCAAGAGTTTAATTAATTGCTAACGAACAAAACAAGAATCTTAAGCACTTGTAATCTGCTATTTATAAATATTCTTTTATCATGTTTGAGTTTCAGAGTATCACCCGAAAGGGTTATATCTTTTTATTTTTATTTGACTTAATTTTATTCAAAATATAGATAGAAATTATTTTCCGCCAATAATTTAATGGTGATGGAGTTTTTATAGATTCTGGAATATTTGTAAGAAAAATCTTGTTTTTACTCAACTTAATAAATAGTTGCAACAATTGTAACTATAGAAATTATCGAATCTCTCAGCCTTTATATCAAATTTCTTCGCAAGAACCAAAATGTAAAATAAAATTCTTTATGCCCCAGACGGTAACTAATTGAAGTATTAACCTATTAACCTCTTAAAGTTATGAAAAAATCTACAACCTTTTTTATGTTATTCTCTGTAATCCTTACTGGCAGCCTGTTAGTAACCTGTCAAAAAGATGGCAATGAACCCATTACAACCGAAAGTGAGGTGGCATTTGCCATCAACATTTCGTATTCCCAAAACGCATCAACCATGAAACGTGCTATGGCTTACGATCTATTGGATGCAGATAGAATTATCCTTACCATTCAGAACAGCGATGGAAGTGCCACTAAATACACCTCGTCTGAAGTAAAAATTCAGCAGATGAATGGAAGTTACTACACTCAAAAAATGGTGCTAAAAACTGGAAATTATAAACTAACCGAGTTTCTAATACTCAATTCGAATGACAGTACGATCTTTGCAGCACCTTTAGTTGGTTCTCAGGAAGCACAAAATGTCAGCAGTCCATTACCAATCGCATTCACTGTTACAAAAAACGCTACAACTCCTGTAAATGTTGAAGTGTTAAGCACAGAAAATAAGAAACCAGAAGATTTTGGGCTTAACAGCTTCCCTATCATTGAAGTAAAAACCTTTGGTTTTATGATTGGGGTTACAGACAAAGAAAGTGACAAGCTGCTTTCAGCCAAACTAACTGTAAGTCATGCTTCCTATTCTTACGTTCAAAATCTTGATAGCATTCTAAATAATGTTGTTACTGTAAAAGATAGCTTAAGCAATTATACCTTGACAGTGGAAAAGACCGAGTACATAACATATACACATATCTATCCAATAGATTCTTTGAAGATGTTTAAGAATGAAACTTGGAATTTGCCGTTGTTAATTGAACTTGAAAAAAATGCAATTCCTACCAATGGCCTAATTGCTTATTATCCTTTTAATGGTAATGCAAATGATGAGAGTGGAAATGGAAATAATGGGATTAATAATGGAGCCACACTAGCAGAGGATAGATTTGGAAATTCTAATAGTGCCTATAGTTTTGATGGGGTGGATGACCATATCGTTGGCTCTGCAACTAATTTGCCAACAGACGAAAGAACAGTATCCCTTTGGTTTAATGCAAATAATTTAGATAGTTACCCCGTTCTATTTGGATATGGTGGAAATAATTGCGGGACTAGCTGGTTAATGTTTATACTTAATCCTGAGGTACCAGGAAACTATCAGTTTCAAAGTCATTGCCATGTTAATTTATTGAATGGACTATATGATAACGAACCTATCAATAGATGGATTCATTATACTGTTTCTACTAATTCATCAGGTACTAGAATGTATATCAATGGGAAGGAAATTAGCAGTAATAGTACTTTTGTTAACAACACTTTTGTTGCAAATAAAGAGTATTATATTGGAACATGTGTAAATCCATCAGGTATAGGAGGAATGCATTGTTACTACTTAAATGGGAAAGTCGATGACATCCGCATTTACAATCGTGCCCTAAGTGAACAAGAAATTCAAGCCTTATATAATGAGGGGAAATAAAAAAACATGTTTGTAAACAAAAAATAATAGCAAACATAGATGATGTATTTTGTTTAGGGTGTTTATTTCTAACCTTTTATGGAATTCCATTTTGTTCTTTCTACAAAATTTCAGCGATTTCAGAAATAATCATAACATGAACCAGTATTAACAATTTAAACTTAACGGTTATGAAAAAGCTAACAATCTTAATATTAGGCCTTTTGCTTATAGGTTTTTTAGCAAAACCACAAGTAAACCTGCAAGATGGTTTAGTTGCTTATTATCCTTTTAACGGGAACGCAAATGATGAAAGCGGGAATGGGAATAATGGAACGGTAAATGAAGCGACCCTAAATACTGATAGGTTTGGGAATGTAAATAGTGCTTATAGTTTTGATGGTAATTCCCATATACAAGGTTTAAATGGTGGAATAAATTTTCCACATGGTAATTCACCTTTTACTATTATTGCCTGGGTAAAATCTAGTGGAACAGGTTATGCTAATCAGGGAATCTTTCATTTTGGTACAAATTCTTGTTGCTGTCAAAACTACAATCTATTTTACGGTCTAAATGGAACCAAAATAAATGCTGCATTAGGAATTGGACAGACTGCCTCTGATTTAGTCAAGGATGCTGAAGGGGTGAGTTTTGATAATTGGCATTTTTTTACAGGTGTTTTCGATGGTAGCAAAATGAAAGTATATGTAGACGGCATATTTAAAAATGAATTATTAATATCCTGCACCTCTAATATAGGAGATGTTGATCTATGGGAAATAGGTGCTTTAATGGGTAGAAGTGATTATAACTATACGGGCAAATTAGATGATATTCGTCTCTATAATATTGGTTTAACAAATTCTGAAATCTCTCATCTCTATGCCAACTATCAACCTCCTCTCATTGTAATTGGAACACCAAGCCAACTTGGACAAAATAGGATTTCTTGGTCGGCAGAAAACATCAGCAGTAAAACAAAGTATCGTATTTATAGGGATAATGTCCTATATGACAGCATTATGGTTAGTTCACCATATGTGGATGATACTCTTTACATTGATAACAATGTAACTATTGGAGCATCCTACCAGTACTTTGTTACTTCCTTTGATAACTTCGGCTATGAGAGTATCCACTCCGATACGGTTGAGGTGGCAAGCCTTTCATATTTTACTGAAATTGATGCTGGATTAAAATCATTTTCTCTTGGTCAGTTGGAATGGGGGGATTATAACAATGATGGGCTTTTAGATATTATTATTACAGGGATTAATGAAGGGAATTCTGCATCAATAGTATATGAAAATGAGGGGAATAATACATTTTCTGAGCAGCAGGGAATTGCAATAGTCCCGATTTATGGTAGTTCTGTTGACTGGGGTGATTACAATAATGATGGATTTCTGGATATCGCAGTATCTGGTTGGACAGCATCGGGAGACATTTCAAAAATCTACAAAAATAATGGCGACCAAACATTTACTGAGCAAATGTCAATTTCTCTCCCTGGGGTTCACGGCAGATCGTTTGAATGGGGCGATTGCGATAATGACGGAGATTTGGATTTATTTCTCACAGGTATGATAAATAATACTTGGACCTATTTATCAAAAATTTATATCAATAATGGTAATAATTCCTTTACCGAATTAGTGGGTACTCCATTTGCTGGCGTTTCACAGGGATTTTCAAAATGGGGAGATATGGATAACGATGGAGATTTAGATATTATTTCTACTGGATATAATGGTGGAATTATTTCAAAATTTTATAGGAATGATGGTGGTAATACTTTCACCGAACTAACAGGGGTAAATCTTACTCCCGTTCAAGCAAGTTCTATAGATTTGGGAGATTTGGATAATGACGGGGATTTAGATATTATAATTGCTGGATGTACCAATAATGATTGTACCAGTCGGGTAACTAAAATCTATTCAAACATGGGTAATAATAACTTTATAGATTTGGGTGTTTCAATTCCTGCTGTTGGTAGCAATTGTATAGTAAAATGCGGTGATTATAATAATGATGGATTATTAGATATATTTCTTTCTGGCGACTTGAGTGCTGGAGGTACAAATATCTCAAGGATTTATAAAAACAATGGCGATAATACCTTTTCTGAACAATCAGATGTTTTTTTACCTGGGGTAATCTTCGGTTCTATGCAATGGGGGGATTATGATTTAGATGGCGATCTAGACATTCTTTATTGTGGAGCAATATCAGGAACACAATACACTACATCCCTCTTCAGCAATAATGCTACCACTCCCAATTCTGCTCCTGCCACACCCACAAACCTAACTTCTACTCCCTATGGCTCTGAAGTTACTTTAAATTGGAATGCCGCTACGGATAATGAAACTCCTTCAATTGCTTTAACCTACAATGTAAGAGTGGGTAAAACTCCCGGAGGTTTCGATATTGTAAGTCCACACTCCCTAAGCGATGGTATCCTTAAAAAACCGACCATGGGTAATGCACAGTTGGGAACTTCATTTCTATTAAAAAATTTACCTGCTGGCACCTACTATTGGAGCGTACAATCTGTAGATAATGGATATAAGGGAGGGGCATGGGCTACTGAGATGAGTTTTACAATTGATGGATTGGTTGCCTACTACCCCTTCAACGGTAATGCCAATGATGAAAGCGGAAATGGAAATAATGGAACCGTAAATGGTGCAACATTAAGCACAGATAGATTTGGGAACGCAAATAAGTCATATAGTTTTGATGGAGTTAATAATTACATTTCCATTCCATATTTTTCGAACCTCAATATTACCAACGATTTAACGGTCGAAACATGGATAAATCCATTCAGAGTTGACATTAACGACCAATTTATTGTATCCAGATGTAACCCTAGTATAGGAAATGGGTGGTCTTTAGAACTAAAGAATAGTTCATTGAAATTGCAAGCTAGAATAGGCGGGGTATGGGATTTGCCTATACAAACGCCTCAAGGTGCAATCATGGCAAGTATATGGCAACATATAGCAATGACGTATAATGGGTCAAAAGTAAAAATCTACATTAATGGTGCATTGAATACTACATATGATGTTTCGGGAACGATCTCTAGTGACAATAGTGATCTTTTTTTCGGCAGAGCCCAAAACGCGGGTTGGTATTATAATGGCGATATTGATGACCTACACATATACAATCGTGCTCTAAACGACCAAGAAATTCAAGCCCTATATAACGAACAGCTTCCAACGGTAACCGACATTGATGGGAATATTTACCAAACCGTAACTATTGGTACACAAACATGGATGAAAGAAAACTTGAAAACCACCAAGTACAATGATGGCTCTGACATACCATTGGTAACTGACAATGCAGCATGGACAATAGCTGGTGCCGCTTATTGCTGGTATAACAACGATGCCGCCACTTACAAAGCCACTTATGGTGCACTCTATAATTGGTTTTCAGTTGATGTTGCAAGTAACGGCAATAAAAATGTATGTCCCTCAGGTTGGCACGTGCCTACAGATGACGAATGGGCAATTTTAACTACTTATTTGGGTGGTGAAAGCGTTGCAGGAGGTAAAATGAAAGAAATCGGAACTACACATTGGACAACACCAAATACTGGTGCAACCAATGAAAGCGGATTTACTGCTTTGCCCAGTGGCTACCGTAACTATACCAATGGTTTGTTCTTCGAACTAGGCGGCGACAGCTACTATTGGAGCAGTACTCAGAAAGACGCTTCCATCGCATGTAACCGCCACCTATTTTACGGCTTCGCCAGTTGCACCAGCAGCGGTAACTACAACAAGCAGGACGGGTTTGCAGTTCGTTGCATAAAAAACGCTACAAAAATAACCATACCAGATGGTTCTTACCGTGTAGACGAAACATTTGAAATATCGATAGAAACCACAAGTTTGGCATCAGGTGACGGTATTATTTCGTATCAATGTAATTTCGACTACGATCAAACAAAACTTCAATACGCTGATAAATCGCTAACAGGTACAATTGCAGATGGTGGTAGCGTTGTGGTAAATTCAAGTACAGCAGGGCATCTGCAAATCAGCTATATGACATCAACACCACTTTCAGGTGCTGGTAATATTTTAAAATTGCAGTTCAACACTCTTGCAGAAGGGACTTCTTCGTTAACTATTTCGAACTTTCTTTACAATACAACAGCAGTAACAAGTATTACAAACGGAACGATTACTATTAACGAAAATATTCCACCAACCGCAGCCATAACCTACTCCGATACAGACGGTTTTGTGGGTGCAAGTAAGAATATCACCATTATTGCCACTTTCAGCGAACCAATGGCAGATGCTCCAATACCACAAATTGCTCTAAGCGGTGTTAATACACTTGCAGTAACCAATATGACTAAGGTTTCAAATACTGTCTATACATTCAACCACACTGTTGCAAGTGGTCGTGGAACTGTGAATGTTTCGCTTGCGACAGGAACAGATTTAGTAGGTAATGTAGTAGTTGCAACACCCACAAGTGGTGCTTCTTTTGAAGTTGTACGCTTTGGCGATGTTGATGACAATACGCTCATTCAGGCCTACGATGCTGCCCTAACCTTGCAGTACTCTGTAGGTTTGGACCCGTTGCCCACAGCTGACCCATTACCATGGGAAGCATGGCGTATTGTAACCGCTAATGTTGATGGGGTTGGTAGTATCACCGCTTATGATGCTTCGCTAATATTGCAATATTCAGCGGGTATTATTACTTCATTTCCTGCTGGTAGCAAAAAATCGGGCAATGAAAATGCGGAGATAAAAATTACTATCGATAAAAGGTTTGTTCAGTTCCGTTCCAAAGGTGAACTGTTTGGTTTAAATATTTCTGTTCCAAAAGACTTTAGTAATTTAGGTCAACCTCAGATTCTAAATAGCGATATGATGTCTGCCTTTAACATAAATCAAACAACGTATGCAGTTGGCTTAGCAACCGCATACCCACCAAAAAGCGGAGATGTTTTTATGAGAATCCCTATTATTGGTTCAACAGGTTCTGATATAACCTTTGATATGATAGTAAATACTGTAAATGTAACTGTTACAGTTAATCTAGCTACTGGTATACTAGAAATAAACGAAAGTTCATTATCGATGTTTCCTAACCCGGTTACAAACGAACTAACCATAAACAGTATCAGCAAAAATGCAACAATATCAATTTACGATTTAACTGGTAAACTTCTAATTAGTAAAATCGCAAAATCAGAAACCGAAAAAATTGATGTGAGTGGGTTAGCCATTGGTGCTTATACTGTTAAAATTACAGATAATAAAGTAACTAAAACGGGTAAATTGATTAAACAATAAGTGATTTATTAATTGATAAATTATTAAGACTTTTAGTTTCCTACTAAATTTGATCCACGGTGCTTAAAAAAGAAACCTCTCATTAAGGGGTTTCTTTTTTTGAAGTTTTGGAATAATATCCTTCATAAAGTCAAGGCATATCCTTCCAGCCGCATCAATCATAGTTTTCAAAATCAATCTAACCAAAGGATTTGAAATCTCCTTCTTTTATATATTTTTATCCTACATTCTCAATATGGGATTTCATGCAATTAATATACGTTTTAGCGTTTGTATTACTTTCAATCAGATCGCAGGTGTTTCTACCTGTTGAACTACCTGATCGTAAAGATCTCTCTAAAATAAAGTTGTCGCCGATTGGAGATTTTGGGTTGGTAAGAAAGTCAAGATTGAATATTCCTGCTCATTATCATACTGGAATTGATATAAAAAGACCTAATAATAACTATTCAAACGAGCCCATCTTCCCAATTGCTAAGGGTAGGGTTATTAGCAAAAGGAACGATGGTCCTTACGCCAATATTATTATTGAGCATGAATTCGAAAACATAAGATTCTGGACACTTTACGAGCACATTTCTGGAATAAAAGTTAAGGTAAATGATTATATCAACCCTGATATTCCTATTGCTCGATTTATGAATAAAGAGGAACTAAATAAAAATGGTTGGCAATTCGATCATTTTCATCTAGAAATTCTAAAGATTAAACCGTTACCACTAAAACCAATCTCAGGATACCCTGAACGATTCTTTAAATCTTACTCCCTTGTTTGCTTTTCCATTGAAGATTTAAACAGATATTATTTTAATCCAATAGAATTTTTACAAAAAAACATTAAATAAAAATCAGTAAAGAATCTAAGGCTCATCAATAATTACCAAATCCTTTGCTTAATTGGTTTTTAACTCACTATCAGTATAATACTTAGATAAATTCAGAAATACTCGTGCTGCTTTTACCCGAAAAACTATTGTTAATACCTTCAACTTATTTTACTTTTACTTGTTATTCTTGCACAAAACCCTTAAAAGTTATGGTATTAGGAATATTAAAAGAGACAAAAGACGAACGCCGGGTTGCTATGCTGCCCGAAAGCGTTGCTGCTTTAGTTAGAATGAATGTGTCCGTAATTGTTGAGAATGATGCCGGATTAAGCGCATTTGCCAGCAATGCCGATTATGAAGCGGTCGGTGCAAAAATGGATACAAAAGAGAATGTAATCAACCAATCGGAAGTATTGGTGAAAATCAATCCCCCCACGGATGAAGAGAAAGGGTTGTTGAAAGAGGGGAAAGTTTTTCTTGCCGTGTTAAATCCATATTTTAATACGGGCCTAGTAAAAGATTTGGCTGCAAAAAACATCACAAGCTTTAGCCTTGATGTAATCCCACGAACTTCGCGCGCACAAGCTATGGACATCCTATCGTCTATGGCAACCGTTGCGGGATACAAAGCGGTGCTCACTGCTGCCAACACTCTGCCAAAATTCTTCCCAATGTTCATGACTGCTGCAGGAACAATTACTCCCGCTAAAGTACTGATACTCGGCGCAGGTGTTGCAGGTCTTCAGGCCATTGCCACATCACGTAAACTGGGAGCAGTAGTAGAAGTATTCGACGTACGTGCAGCTGTTAAAGAGGAGGTAACGGGAATTGGTGGGAAGTTTATTGAAGTTGAGGGTGCTTCCGATGATAAGTCTGCTGGAGGTTACGCCGTTGAGCAATCCGAAGAGTTTAAACAACGGCAGGCACAAGCCATACACGACCATGCTATAAAATCCGATGTGGTAATTTGTACCGCACAAATTCCTGGTAAAAAAGCACCACTGTTGCTTAGAAAAAATACTGTGGAAGCAATGAAATCAGGTGCTGTAATTATAGATATTGCAGCCTCAACAGGAGGAAACTGCGAGGTTACCAAGAACAACGAAACATACGTTTACAACGGAATTACCGTTATTGGTAATTCATTCTTTGCTGTTGATATGCCTTCGGATGCAAGCAAGATGTTTGGAAAGAACGTGATCAACTTCTTAAAACTTATCATAACCAAAGAGGGTAATTTAAACCTTAACTGGGACGATGATATTGTTAAGGGTACTGCTGTTACTCACAACAAAGAGATTGTTCACGAAAGAGTGCGGGCGGTGGTTACTAGTTAACCTCAACATTTGAGATTAGTTAATGAATGTTCATGGGGATTTACAATGAAATGGAATACTGGAATGTTGAAATAATGGGAAGATATTCAATCTTCAATATTTATTCTTTCTCTTCCTTCATTCCAATCTGATTCTTTGATATTAATCATATTTTCAAAAAACACTTAAAAAACATGGAAGAAATCTTAAAGTTTTTCATCGAATATAAGGAAATGATCTTCATTATTATCCTATCTATTTTCCTTGGGATTGAAGTCATCTCGCATGTTCCAGCGGTTATGCATACTCCCCTTATGTCTGGTAGTAATGCTATCCACGGGGTTGTAATCATTGGTGCCATCATCGTAATGGGTCACGCACATGATACCCTTTCACTTATCTTTGGCTTCCTTGCTGTGATACTTGGAACACTGAACGTTGTTGGGGGATTCGTAGTTACCGACCGTATGCTCGAAATGTTTAAGAAAAAGAAAAAATAGGGAGGATTAAATAATGGAACAACTTACAAAAATCATTGAATTTACCAACGAGATTTCCATTCTGGAGATTTCTTACTTGGTTGCATCGGTTCTATTTATTTTTGGTTTGAAAAAACTAAGTCATCCCGATACCGCACGTACTGGTAACCTATGGGCTGCTGCTGGTATGGCTGCTGCTATCCTCTTTACTATCCTTTTTCATAAAAAGGAAGGTGAATCCATCGGAAATATCCCTTGGATTGTAATCGCTTTAGCCATTGGTACTTTTATTGGATGGTACGCCTCAAAAAAGGTAAAGATGACGGCTATGCCACAGATGGTTTCACTGTTCAATGGAATGGGGGGTGCCTGTGCTGCATTAATCTCAATGATGGAATTCCCAAGAATGCAGAATATGCTAGCTGCCGAAGGTGCGCAGAACATGTTAAACGGCGAAGCCATTGCAATTCTCCTTGCCTTGATGATTGGAGGAGTATCGTTTGCTGGAAGTATGATTGCTTTCGGTAAACTCGATGGTCGCATAGGCGATATCAAACACCCAATTTTGCGAATTGTCAACCTCTCTTTCTTGATTATTCTGCTTGTTGCACTGGTTCTTATAATGGCCATTAAACCAGAGGCAGGGAATAATCTTGTAATTTATCTATTTGCATGTGCCGCTCTTATCTATGGAGTAACCTTTGTTATGCCGATTGGTGGGGCCGATATGCCTGTGGTTATCTCACTATTAAACTCATTTACAGGTGTAGCCGCTGCAATGGGTGGATTTCTCTACCATAACCAAGCAATGCTAACTGGTGGTATTCTTGTTGGATCATCGGGAACCATTCTTACCATTCTGATGTGTAAGGCAATGAATCGCTCCTTATTGAATGTAATTATTGGTGCCTTTGGCGGAAGTGCTGCTGGAATTGCTGGAAGTGGAGACAAAACCGTAAAGGAGATTACCCTCAGCGATGCTGCAATACTTCTTAGCTACTCGCAAAAAGTATATATAATCCCCGGTTATGGACTTGCTGTTGCCCAAGCACAGCATCTTTGCCACGAACTTGATGTTCTACTTTCAAGCAAAGGCGTGGAAGTAAAATACGGTATTCATCCAGTTGCTGGACGTATGCCCGGTCACATGAACGTTCTACTTGCAGAGGCTGATGTTCCCTACGAAAAACTTGTTGAGATGGAGGATGCAAACAATGAGATGGCCAATACCGATGTAGTAATGGTGATTGGTGCAAATGATGTGGTTAACCCTGCCGCTGAAACCGATCCTGCAAGTCCAATTTACGGGATGCCCGTTATCAAAGCATGGGATGCAAAAAATATCATCGTAATGAAACGATCTATGGCTCAAGGCTATGCTGCAATCGAAAACAACCTTTTCTATCATCAAAAGAACCGAATGCTATTTGGCGATGCGAAAGCAACAATGCAGAAATTAGTTGCGGAGATAAAGGCTTTATAGAAGATAACAATAAGAATATATTATATTTATTACAAAAGACCATCAATTCTGGTGGTCTTTTCTTTTATATCAAAATACTATTGCTTGTCAGTGCATTGCGCCAAATACCATTCCGGAGATCATTGGTATTAACCATATTATCCACACAACTATACTAAATCGATGAAAGTTTACAATCATCTTTTCATTCTTCTTTGCTAATACTACAATTGCCCATATAGCATGGAATAGCATCAGGAGAATAGCTATGTTGCCAGTAATTCCATGAAATGTCAGTTTAAATAGCGAACCAGAGATTAGACTCATAGCGGTTGTGCCAATTGTATCACAAATAAATCCAGAGATGAAGAAGTAAGTGTGCCACCATTTAAGTCGTCGCTGAAATCTTTCGGCCCAAACACCAATTGTATAAAGAACGCACGCTAAATTGATAAACACTATTGCGTAAACTAACGTTGTTGAATTCATCGCTTTGATAATAAGGTGGAAATCTGTGCGGGAAAAGTAGTAAAAAGTATTACTCGTTCACTGTTGAATCAAGAAAATCTTGGATAGATGTCTTACTAATCCTATTGGTATCCGCCAAAGACCTTGAATTAAAAAAGCCATTTGAATGAATGACTTCCTTTTTTATAGACCATTTCAGAATAGGTTAATTTTTCGTGTGTTTTTCTAATCTGACAAAATAGAATTAAACTGCCTCTTTAACTGTTTGTTTACTTGCTACTCTATAGGTATATGAATGGTAAATATGTCTTCTGGCAAACCTAACTTGGGCTGATGAATTAAGAAACTTGTTATAAATATTCTTTGGTATCCCAAAATACTCATAAACACTCCCATCCTGAAAGGTAATTGTCAGGGTTTGCCCTTTGTAAGAATAATTATCAATTATTGAGTTATTGGTTACATAGGTATACTCCTCTATATTAGATGCCCGAGTTTCAGGTGATATACTAACTAGGAAATGATACGCTTCAATTATATTTTTACTTATATCCTCCGCTTCGGCTTTACGCACATGGTCATCAATAAATTTATCGGGATGCCACTCCTTCATTAAATTACGGTAACTCGTTTTCAAGCCCCCCAAATCAGCATCAGGTGAAACATTCAGTAATCTTCTGTACTCAACAATTCGCTTCATAAATAAACTTAAAGTGATTTTATTTCAGGGGCGCAAAGGTAATCAAAACGATTAAACTACCTAACGTGCTTAAATAAAGGCTTTTTTGTCTTGCTTAAGTAACACTCTGAGGTTGCTCTAATACTAAAACATAAACGCTGAAGAGTCTCATTAATTCCTCTCAAAGCTTTGTCTGGTTAACTTAGTAGTCTCCAATATATCTAATATCAAGCATGTTTAGAGTATTTTCATGTATGAGTGTTGCTTCATATAAGTTCTAATTCATATATCTTAAAAGGATTCTTAAAAAATAAAGCCCATCGGTTGGGATGGACTTTTTTATGCTTTGTGTGCCTTACTGGATTCGAACCAGTGGCCCCTACCCTGTCAAGGTAATGCTCTAAACCAACTGAGCTAAAGGCACATTATTTCAAATTTGGTAAATCAATATCTTTAAGTAAAATTTAAAAAATTTAAAACAACAGTGTGCCTTACTGGATTACTCCCTCCGGTCGTGAGCTCGCTCCGCTCGGTTCGAACCAGTGGCCCCTACTCCGGCAGTTGCCGGATAATGCTCTAAACCAACCGAGCTAAAGGCACATTTGAAAAATAAGCCACATACGTTGTTCTGTAGGTGGCTTTACTTGGTGGGCCCAGCTGGTATCGAACCAGCGACCCTCTGATTATGAGTCAGATGCTCTAACCGACTGAGCTATGGGCCCTAAAAAAACCGCAAAAGGTTTTTTAATTGGAGTGCAATATTACATATTTGTACCCGAAATTTCAACAGCTTACCTCGTTTTTTATGCAAAAACTTATTTTTATACCTGCCAAACACCTGAATATCAAAAATATTATTTTCGATTTAGGTGGTGTTATTCTTAATATTGACTACAATCTTACTTTTCAAGAATTTAAGCGTTTGGGTTTCGAAAATTTCGATGATGTGTTTAAATTGGCAAAACAAACTGGGCTTTTTAATAATCTTGATAAAGGTCTTATAACACCACAAGAGTTTAGAAATGAGATTCGTTTGCTGGCTAAAAAACCATTAACGGATCAACAAATTGATAAGGCTTGGAATTCTCTTCTCCTCGATTTCCCGATTCCTAGACTAAAAGTGTTAGAAAGTGTTCACAAATCCTATCGAACCTTTTTATTAAGTAATACGAATCAGATCCATTGCGAAGTTTACAATCGTGATCTACAAAAAACTTATGGGGTAAGTGATCTCTCATACTTTTTTGATAAAATATACTACTCCCATGAAATTCATATTATAAAACCCGATAGGGAGGCATTCCAAATCATTCTAGATCAAAATAAATTACTACCTGAGGAAACCCTATTTATAGATGATACAGAACAACATGTAGAAGGGGCAAAAGCAGCTGGGATTAATGCTTACTTTTTAAAATTGAAGGAAGGAGAGACGATCGAGGGGCTATTTGAAATACTTGAAGTGAACTAGAGTTCTTAAAGTTTAGAGTTCTTGTACAGTAGATTCTAGACATTTGAATATCTTCATTCTTTTTCAATCAATGCTAGGCACTCCACATGGATTGTCTGTGGGAAAAAATCATACGGGATTAGTCGTGTAACCTTGTATCCATTATTTGTTAACGCAACTAAGTTTTTTGAAAGAGTTCCAGCGCTGCATGAGAGGTAAGCAATCCTTTGGGGTTTTCCCTCGCCAATAATCCAATCAAGCACCTCCTGCTCTATTCCTGTTCTTGGTGGGTTAATGTAAAGATATACCTCTCTCCCATTATCCCGTTGCTGATTCACCCACCCCCGAATCTGTGGAACTCTTTGTCTACAAGCACCTCTTAGAACAGTTGCATCGGGTACATTGAGTTTTGCACATTCAACGGCCTCTTTGCCAAGTTCAACACCTAAAACTTTAGCACCTGCTTTTACCCATCGAGCCATGGATATGCCTGTGCCACAGTAAAGATCTGCAACGGAATACTTATTAAGAGGGCTAAAAAAGTTTAGTGCTTCATCCAATGAACTGTTGTATAAACTAGGGATTAACTGCTGAAATGCTCCAGGGCCATACCAAAGATCATTAAAATCTAATGATCTTTCTTGCCCAAATAGTAATTTCCACTCTGCTTTTTCAAATAAACGCCTGCCCGCTGAAGGATTATAGTGAATCCAAAAACCCTGAATTCCGTTCTGTCGAAGTGCGGAAATGACTTCATCTGTTAACCAATAATCATTAAGAACCTTCTTCGCTTTAACAATCAATACAATTTGGGCTGATGTTTGAACATAGAATCCCAATGGAAACTCAATACCAGTAGGCAAAAACTTCTTAAGTATGTTAAGAATTTCGTTTACTTCCGGCTTATGAAGAGGACAATCTGGAATATCAATTAACTCATCCATCGATATCATCCCAAAATGCCAACCGTTTTCATCCCATCGGGTGTTTAAAGTGGTTTTATGTCTGTATCCCCAGCGATTTTCATCGGGAACAGAAACAACGGGTTCTAGGATATCGTCCCATGTTGATAGTTTGCTTGATAGAAATGCGTATTTCTGTTGAAGGCTATCCTCCATAGTCCATTCACGATGCTTACAACCTCTACATTCAGCAATACATCCTTTGGATAACATCTGGCTTTAGTATAAAATTTAGTTAAGCCAAACTGGGTTCACGCAAAGTCGCAAAGCACGCCAAGAGGGAAAAAACTAAAAGTTTTTTCCCTTTGCGCTCAAACCGTGAATCCAATTTGGTAGAAATTAGTCATGTCATCTTAATTGATTCTAATTTAGTTTCTCATCAATCTTGTCTTCTTTGCGGTTTAGCGACTTTGCGTGAAATTATTTTGTCGCTGAATAATCACACTCTTACAAATTGTTCGTCAAATTTATTAATAGCAAAAGTATCAAATATCCGTTCCTGTTAAAACAAGTTAATAATGTTCGTTAAATTTGTGTCCTAAACAACTACCAAACCACCCACCATCAATGAAACAACTATTAATCATAACCTTTTTTTGTATTTCATCATTTTATGTTTTTCCACAGCCCACAATAGAAGTTTATTTAAAAAGCAATCCATTCCAAAGCAAGGGTTCAACGATTGAAAGTACTGAAGATACCTACGAATTGATGATTAACGAAGTTCCTCCTCGACCATTTAAAATTACTATGCGTTTTAATAAAGATGGGTATATTATCAATGAATCGAGATTTGGGAACGCAGGCGGCAAACTCAGCGAAACTATCTACGATTATAACCAGAATCGTAAGCTAACAAAGAAAACTCATCGATACTTTGTGAATATGCTTGGCTGGAAGGTAGATGAAACCCAACTAACATACAACGATACAACGGGATACATCTCGGAAATTATCTCTTTTAAGAATAAGATTCTCGAATCCACAAGCATGATCTTTTGCGATAGTACAGGTAAACCTATTGAGGTAAGGGTTTTAGATGATAAGGGCGGTTTTTCGATGATAGAAAAGATTGGTTACTCCCCAAATGTCAATATCATACGGGTGATGGTACTAAAATCGACAAATCAATTTGTTGGACGTTGGCTTTATCCAATAGATCAGTTGAAACCCTACCAATCTGGTCAAATTGAAAGACAATACTATCCAAATGGTGAGGTAATGCTTGAGTCGCTAGAGGACCCAACTAAAATTGATCAAGGCTATTTTTATGAGTACAAGCTTGATGGGCAAGGGAATTGGGTTGAAAAAAACACTTATCAGGTGACCCTTGGGAAGAACAATAAAATCAAGGATAAAAAACTTGAGCATAAGATTTCTCGAACCATTAAGTATTACTAAAATGAATGTTATTCTTAGACCTTTCGAATTAGCTGATTGCAAATCACTCCCAAAACATGCAAATAATCGATTAATCGCTGAAAATTTAAGGGATCGATTCCCTTACCCATATACCGAAATGGATGCCATTCAGTTTATTCAAATAGTTTCGAATAGCCATCCAACAACCGAATTTGCAATTGATATTGATGGCGAAGCCATTGGGGCTGCAGGGATTCTCCTAAAAGAGGATGTTTATAGGCAGAATGGGGAGATTGGGTATTGGCTTAGCCAAGATTATTGGGGAAAAGGGATTGGAACTTGGGTTGTTGGAGAACTTGTTCGCAAAGCCTTTGATGAGTTTAAACTACACAGGGTGTACGCAGAGGTGTTCGAAAAGAATATAGCATCGGCTCGTATTCTTGAGAAGAATGGATTGGTAAAGGAGGCAACTTTAAAAAATGCGATTATTAAAAATGGTGTTTTTCAGAATCTTTTGATTTTTTCAATTATAAACCCTAACAATTTAATCGATGTCGTTTAGTTAAGGTTTAATTCTTATAACATAGGGATTCCTGCCTTCGCAGGAATGACAGTAAGAATGATGTACACACCTCTTGTCATTCCGCACTTGATGCGGAATCTCCTTAACTAAACGACATTGATTCTTTAATCTCAAAACTCAACGAAATAGGCTAACAATCCCAAAAGTATTAGTACCGTTCCTGTTATCCTTTTCTCGTGATGCTCAAGGTAGTGTGAGTTAATTTTGTTGATCCCTTTTAATCCAAGGTAAACAAGTGAGAACATTATTATTAGGGTAACTAGTAGATAGACCGAGGAAACTATCAAAACTCCTAACCACCCAATTGTTGCTGCCTGAAAATAGTAAGCCTCAATTTCAATGCAAGGTGTAAGGAACATTGCAATGCTTAACGATAAAATAATCGCAAAATGCGATTTTTTATTTTTAAGTTTCTGCTCATTTACCTCAAAGTGATGATGATGGTGATGCGATGATCTTAAATCAATTACGAAGTAGATTATTCCTATTATTATTAATATGAGCGGGGCTGCAATTTTCGTGATGTAACTATAGTTTTGGGATAGTTTTATACCCACAAATCCAACTATTATCCCAATAAATATGGTGCTTAGCGTGTGTGAGAATCCTGTAATAAAGGTTGCAAAAAGAGTTTCCCTATTTGTCCACCTTTCGGTTTTTGAAATTGCAATTAACGGAATCCAATGATTTGGGATTAAGGCGTGTATAATGCTTAAAATCAGGCTTCCTATTAATATTTGTTCCATGCGGTTTTGGGTTGTCTATTAAAGATGTGTTGGCAAATATAGCGATCATTCAATATTCCAGCAATATATTGACATTCCATTGATTGATAGAAATTGCTATATTTGAAATAAATTAAATATGACAGAACAAGACCTAACGATTAAGATCGTTGATTTTTTTGAGAAAAAGATTTTTGAACCACATGTAAACTCATCTTTAAAAAAGAATTCAAAACTAAAATCTTATAAAATCAATCCAATAGTTGCTAAGTATTTATCGAAAGTTTTGGATGATAAATATAGCCCCGAAGGAATTGCGATGGCTCTTTACTATCCTAGAGTTTTGGGAACTTCAATTAATACTTCTTTTGGGACGCAAATTCAAAATATGTTTATTGAGCTAAATATTGCTCAAGGCTCTCTAATTAAGGGAATGGATATTGAGTTTGTTGATAAAATAGACAAACGGAATAAATGGTGTCAATTGAAAGCTGGTCCAAATACTATTAATTCTGAGGATGTTAAACCTTTAATCAAGAAATTTACCGATACAATTAATTTGGCAAGAACCAATAAAGCTTTAGCAGGTATTAGCAATACTGATTTCGTTGTAGGTGTGCTTTACGGCGAACCTTCGGAACTGAGCATGCATTACAAAAAAATTGATAAAACGCATCCAGTGCTTGTTGGCAAAGATTTTTGGCATAGAATTACAGGTTTTCCTGATTTTTACGATCACCTAGTGGTTGCACTACATGAATGCATCAATAATTTTGATACTAAAGATTTCTTTAAAAAAGGCTGTGATGATTTGGCTAAAGAAATAAGAAAATCACCCTTATTTCATTTTTAGCTGTTGATAATATTTATTTAAAAACTTTACGATTGAGTATCCCACTTCTCTTCCTAAATTAACAGGAACAGCATTTCCTATTTGCTTGTATTGCTGCGCAATAGAACCAGTGAATTTCCAATCATCGGGAAATGTTTGAATTCGAGCGTATTCACGAACCGTAAAAGGGCGTGTTTCTTCTGGGTGACATCTTTCTGTTTGCTTTTGAGCAGGACTACATGTTAATGTCAAACAGGGTTCATCCCATCCTATTCGGCGAGCCATTCCTGTTTTTCCACCACCTAAATAAAAGCTCCCACCCATGTATTCTTTTTGGATATCTTCCGGTAAATCCCGCCAATAACCTTTTTGTGGGACTAAATCCAGTACATCCCTTTTACTTTTTGGGTACTTCGCCCCATCTGATTTAGGAACATCTGAATCGTATAATTGCCCTTTTTTTAAAGCATCCTCTAAATTATAGATATTTCTGTATGGTTTAGGGTATTCGTACTTTATATCAATGTCTTTTCGAACACCAACCAGAATAATGCGTTCCCTTTTTTGGGGTACTTTAAAATTTATTGCTTTAAGAATTTTAATTGGTGTAACATTATACCCGATTTCGTCTAAAATAGAAATCATTCCTTGTAATGTTTTTCCGCCCTCGTGACTTAATAAACCTCTAACATTCTCCCCAATACAAATTGGAGGATTTACCTCCTTAACAACTCGTGCAAATTCATAGAATAAAGTTCCTCTGGCATCATTTAGCCCGAGTTTTTTACCAGCATAGCTGAATGCTTGGCATGGAAATCCACCTGTAACAACATCGATTTTATTATGATATTCAGAAAAATCAAATGAGCGAACATCACCTTCAAGTACTTTCCAATTGGGGCGGTTCTTTCGAAGTGTCTCACAAGCCCATTTATCAATCTCGTTTAATGCAGAACATTTTAATCCCGCCTTTTCCAATCCCACAGCCAAGCCGCCAGCACCCGCAAATAATTCTATCACAGAATATGAGTTCTGAGGTTCGGTAAAGTTGTCGTCAACTTCTTGAGTTTTAATATTTAAAATTTCACCGAAGAGTTTTTCTACATCCAATCTTTTATATACTCTATAATTGTTAATTGGCTCCCGTACGGCAGGTAATATACCCTCACGATCCCATCTTCTCAACGTTTCTTTGCTTTTTCCAATAAGTTCTGAAGCTTCTGACAATGTTAAGTATTCACCCATAACCATACTATATAACCTTACACAATGGTTACAAATATATTGTGGTTTTATCGTTTTCTACTTACCGTTTCATCTATATTTATTAACACTTTAACAACCCGTCTCATTTAGGTTTTGTGGTATTTGTTAGCTTAGAACAAAACTCGCTGAGATTATTTATTCAATGTGTTGGAAACTTAACCTTTTAAAAGGAAACCCCTTCCACAAAATACTTTTGGAAACAAACTGGCTGAAAAAAGAAGTAATTCCCAAAGGTTTGGAAAGAATCTGGCGAAAAAAAGGGAGTTTCAAAATATTTTGGAAAGAATCTGGCGAAAAAAAAGTAAGTCCCAAACATTTTGGAAACAGGCTAATTCTCCCAGAGGTGCTTCTAAACCTTTTGGAAACAAGCTGACGGAAAAATAAGTCCTCCCAAACCTTTTAGAAACAAACTGGTGAAAAAAAAGTAATTCCCAAACATTTTGGAAACTGTTTAATTCTCCCAAAACTACTTCTAAATCGTTTGGAAACGATCCGGTGGAAAAAAAGTAATTCCAAAAATTTTTAGAAACGAACTGGCGAAGAAAAAATAACTTCCAAAACTTTTGGAAACAAGCTGGCGGAAAAAGAACCTCCTTCCAAAACTTTTGGAAAAAAGCTGGTGGAAAAAAAGTAATTCCCAAACATTTTGGAAACAGGTTAATTCTCCCAGATGTACTTTTAATCCGTTTGGAAACGATCTGGTGGAAAAAGAACCTCAGCCCAAACCGTTTAGAAACTAGTTGGCTGAAAAAGAAGTAATTTCCAAAAGGCTTTCTAAATATGCAGGCAAAGCCTGCAAGAATAAACTGACGCAGGTGCGCTTTGCTAATCTACGCCAAACCGATTGATTATTACTATTTATTTATAACCTTGGGCTAACAGGGTGTGTTGTTTATTTGTTATGGTTCAAAATTATCAGATTTATCTCTATTACAACCAACGCACGTAATTCTTAAGTTATGTTCTTCTGTGCTTCCTCCTTTTGAAAGTGGAATAATATGATCGAATTCAATTTCGTCGTCCTTTAGTACTTTTCCGCAAATTTGACATTGATTGTTATCTTTTCGCACGACTTTAAGCATAATATGTCTTGGTATATAACGTCCAATTCTTCTTCTCTCATTTGTTTCAGTGAATGGTTCGTTTACAAAAAACACAGGACACAAATGACCGAAAATTGAACATTTCTTCTCAATGTCTTCTGAGGTGTTTCTTTCAGGATAATCTTCAGGTTTAAAGTCTCTGACTTCTTTTTCAAAATATTTTGTCCTTTCCTTGTCGTATGTCCCTTTCTCAAGTTGTAATTTAATAAAATTTATGTTCTCAATTGCCTCTTCTCGTATCATTGATAAAAGCGGAAAATCCTCTACAAGCGCACCATAAGGACAATACTTCAATTCCCAACAAGGTTTACATACATTTTTTGTTCTAATTGCCCAATCTTCTCTGACTTTTTCATCAGAAGTGTCTTGGTCAAAACCAAGTAATTTTTTGATAAGTGGGTTCATTTCGTCAAGTTAAATGACATACAACTATTCGTTTAACCCCCTAATTGATCGATTTAAGAAATCAACCAACGGTTTCATCTCTTTGAATACTACGAGGGTGTTCTTAAGGAGATTTTTATCCGTAATATCCTTCTCGCTTAGGCTATGGTATGGGGTTATATGCTTAAACTTGAAATATTCAGCCACTGGTGAATCTTTATCGAAACCTTGTGGTACTCGCTTTAACTTTTCTTCATCAAAAAACTGATAGGTTTCTTTAAATTTTTTGTTGTTTACAATTGCTAAAAACTCATCCGCATAAAGATCTATGTCCTCACGAATCCGCTTCATAACATCAGGTGCTGCCATATATATTCCGCCCGATGCGAACGAACTTTCAGTATCTAAATGAAAATAGTAACCAGCATACGGGCTTTTCCTACCTCCTCTTGCGATGTATGCACCGAAATTTGTCTTGTACGGGGCTTTATTTGCCGAAAATCGAACATCGCGATATACCCTAAAAATACAATCCTTAGGATCAATCGATCCCACAAAATCATCAAACTCATTAATTCCAAGGATTAGGGAATTGGTAAACTCTTTGAATTCTTCCGCCGATTTTTGAAACCAATCCTTATTGGCATTGAACCAATCGCGATCGTTATTAGCTTTAAGGGCTACCAGAAAATCTAATGCTGATTTCATTTCTTTTTTTTCTCAAATTTACACGAATAATTCTTTCTCCGTAACCACTCAGGTTTATATTTTAGCAAACATTTTCTTTGAAAGTAAGGATTACAAGTTAAGGTAATCATTAAAACTTAATTTCGCTGAACCCCTGTATGGTTCGCGCAAAGGCGCAGAGTGCGCTAAGGGAGAAAAAACCTTTGGTTTTTTCTCTTTGCGAACAGATGTAGGTTCAATTTGGTACAATTTAACCATTGTCTTTCAATTGATTTTAAGTTTGCTACACATCTATCCTATTTTCTTTGCGCCTTAACGACTTTGCGTGAGATTATTTATAGTTGTGTTTTAAATCATTTCATTAAAAAACATCTTATAACCATGTTCTACCTATCTTTGATTCTTAATTTGCATAATTCTTTTCAAAAGTAAACCAAACGCATTACAGAGTATCAAACTCAAACTTTATCAATCTTACACACAATATGAATCGATTTGTATATATAATTCTCATTGCAATTGCAGGTTTTTCCTTTGTGTCATGCGGGAAAAAGAAGGTAAATGAACCCAGTAAAGGGCAAAGTGGACGAGGTCAAATAAAAGTAGATGCCATTATTACCAAACCTACTTTACTTACGAATCAAATTACCATTTCTGGGTCATTATTGGCCTTTGAGGAGGTTGCCTTGATGAGCGAAATGGCAGGAAGGGTTGTTCAAATCAATTTACCCGAAGGGAGGTTAGTTCGAAAGGGAACTCTACTTGTCCAACTTTATAATGATGACCTCCAAGCCAATCTTAAAAAATTACAGGCACAGCTTGAGGTTCAGGAAAAAATATACCAAAGACAATCAGATCTATTAAAAGTAGATGGTATTAGCCAATCCGATTTTGATCAAACCTCTTTGGATGTTAACACGATAAAGGCTGGGATTGAAGTTCAACAAACCCTAATTCGAAAATCACAGATTTTGGCTCCTTTCGATGGAATTATCGGGCTACGTAATATAAGCGTTGGGGCTCAAATCACCCCTTCAACTCAAATAGCAACAATCCGAATGGAGGATAAGCTAAAATTAGATTTTAGCGTTCCCGAGAAATATAGTAGCGAAATAAAACCCGGATTGAATGTGAAGTTTACTATTTATGGGAAAGATACCGAATACGATGCAACAGTAATAGCAACCGAGGGCGGAATTGATGCAGCCACTCGAAATATTAAAGTTAGGGCATTAGTTAACAGTAAGCCTGAAGAATTAGTACCCGGCGGGTTTACGAACGTACAACTCACCCTTGGTGAAAATAAAAATGCAATTCTTATTCCTACCCAAGCCATTATTCCTCAGGAAAGGAATAAAAGTGTAATAGTTTCGAAAAATGGAAAGGCTCATTTTGTAATGGTTAAAACCGGGGTAAGAAAAGAGTCAAAGGTTGAAATTACCGATGGAATCAACATGGGTGATACGATTGTAACCAATGGTCTTCTGTTTTTGAAAGAGGGTGTCAAACTATCATTTTCAAATGTAAAAAACTGATACCTATGATTATTTCAGATCTTGCATTGAAACGCCCTGTAGGCTCTATTGTATTGAGTCTCATGATTATACTTCTAGGAGTAGTCGGTTTATCGTTTCTTGGAGTACGTTTATATCCAGCAATTGACCCGCCAATAATAACTGTTCAAACATCATATACAGGAGCTAATTCCGAAATAATTGAGTCGCAAATTACCGAACCTTTAGAAAAATCAATTAATGGGATTGAAGGGGTTAAATCAATATCATCATCATCATCAGTTGGTTCTAGCAATATAACCGTTGAATTTAACCTTGATGCCGATTTGGAAAAGGCCGCAAATGATGTTCGCGATAAAGTTTCGCAAGCAGCGAGAAGTCTTCCCCAAGACCTTGACGCACTCCCTACGGTTACCAAGTCTGATGCGAATGGAGATCCAATTATTTTCCTTATTGTTCGAAGCACATCAATGAATTCCCTTGAACTAAGCGACTATGCGGAAAATATTCTGATGGAAAAATTTCAAACCATTCCGGGGATTAGCTCAGTAAGTATTTACGGTCAACAAAAACCTGCGATGCGTTTATGGTTAGATCCCTTGAAGATGGCTGCAAGAGGCATCACTGCATCGGATATAAACTCCGCTCTAATTAAGGAAAATGTTGAAATGCCAGGGGGAAAGATAAGAGGTTATGGAACTGAACTTATTGTAAAAACCTATGGAAGGTTAACAACTGAGGAAGATTTTAACAACCTTATAATTAGACAAAATAATAATCAGGTAATTCGATTTAGAGATATTGGTGAAGCCGTGTTGGGTCCTCAAAATGAGGAATCCGCTGCTAGTATTAACGGGGCAACAGGTTTATCAATGGTTTTAATTCCACTACCCGGAGCAAACAGCATTGAGATTTCAGATGAGTTTTATAAACGTTTGGAACAGATTAAAAAATTCCTGCCAGAAGGCGTTCGCCTTGATGTGGGGCGTGACAGGTCAATATTCGTTCGACAATCAGTTCGTGACGTAATAGAAACATTGGCTATTGCAATATCACTTGTTGTACTAATCATTTTCCTGTTTTTCAGAAATTGGGTAATCGCATTACGACCGCTAATTGATATTCCTGTTTCGCTCATTGGAACATTTTTCGTAATGTATCTTCTGGGTTATTCTGTCAATGTGCTAACACTACTAGGAATTGTCCTAGCCACGGGGCTAGTAGTTGACGATGGTATTGTGGTGACCGAAAATATCTTTAAGCGAATTGAACGGGGTATGGATAAAATGCAAGCTGCTATTGAAGGAACTCGTGAAATATTCTTTGCCGTTATCTCAACATCAATAACACTGGCTATTGTTTTTATTCCTGTTGTATTCCTACAAGGTTTTACGGGAAGATTGTTCAGAGAATTTGGTATTGTAGTTGCATCGGCAGTGCTAATCTCTGCCTTGGTATCACTTACTCTTACTCCCGTACTTAACGTTTTTCTTGGAGGCTCAGCGTCACACCACTCTCGATTCTATTTGGCCACCGAAGACTTTTATGTGGGTTTAGAAAATGGATATCGCAGAATACTTAGTTATTTTATTGCGAAAAAGTGGATCTCTTTTGCAATTTTGGGGGCTTGTATTTTATTGATTTTTATAATTTCCAAGCAGTTAAAATCTGAACTTGCACCTCTTGAAGACCATAGTTTTATTCGAACTTCTTTAACAGCTCCAGAGGGAACCGAATTTAATGCAATGCAAAAAATCATTGATAAGGTTGCAAAAAAACAGATCGATTCAATACCCGAAGCTAATTTTATTCTTGCTCGATACGGAGGTGGTATGGGAAGCTCAGGAGCAAATACAGGAAACGTTATGACATTTCTCTTGGATCCCAGCGAACGTAAGGCTTCGCAACAACAAATATATGATAGGTTAACAAAAATGTATCGGTCAATTCCCGATGCAAGAATTATTTCCAGTCAGGAGGCAACTATAACAGCTGCATCATCAGGTGGGCTGCCAGTTCAGTTTGTACTGCAAAATCTAAATTTCAATAAGATTCGAGAGGTACTACCCAAGTTCTTAGATGAGGCTCAAAGTAGTCCGATTTTCAGTAGTGTTGATGTAAACCTAAAGTTTAATAAACCTGAAATAAACATTACTGTTGATCGACTGAAAGCCACAAGTCTTGGCGTAAGCGAAAGAGATGTTTCCGATGCATTAAATTTAGCATTAAGCGGTGGTCGATATGGTTATTTTTTGAAAAACAACAAACAATATTTTATTATTGGACAGGTTGATAGGGAAAACAGAAACAAACCGGCCGATATTTCATCGCTTTATGTGCGAAACAATGTTGGTACAATGATTCAGCTAGACAATCTGGTAACAATAGTGGAGAATAGCAATCCACCTACATTATATCATTTTAACAGGTATAAATCTGCTAATGTTTCTGCAAACCTTGCTCCAGGAAAAACCGTAGGGGAAGGTATTGAGGAGATGCGAAAAATTGCTGCAAAACTGCTTGATGATTCTTTTAGTACAGATCTTGCAGGCCCCTCTAGAGATTTTGCCGAAAGCAACTCGAATATTTCATTTGCACTAATATTGGCATTATTGCTTATCTATTTAATTCTTGCGGCTCAATTTGAAAGTTTCCGTGATCCTTTTATTATTATGCTCACAGTACCTATGGCAATAACAGGCGCAATGCTTTCGCTTTGGATTTTTGGACAAACCTTAAATATTTTTTCCCAAATCGGGATGATTCTACTTATTGGAATTGTTACCAAAAACGGGATTCTAATTGTAGAGTTTGCAAACCAGAAATGTAAGAGCGGGTTGGGCAAAAAAGATGCTGCATTTGAAGCTGCCTCTGCTCGTTTTCGACCTATTGTGATGACCTCGTTGGCAACAACCTTTGGTGCGCTTCCAATTGCTTTGGCTATCGGTGCTGGTGCATCAAGCCGTGTTTCGCTTGGTATTGTTGTGGTAGGGGGTTTACTCTTTGCCTTAGTACTAACCCTATTTGTTATTCCGGTTATGTATATATTATTTTCAAGTAAAAAATAATCGCATCTACCTGATTAATAAATATTAATGTTGATATAAATGAAATCATTTTTCGTTCTTATATTCCTAACTATTTTTTCAATTGCTGATGCCCAAACCATAATGACCGTGGAGGATGCATTAAATATTGCCTTGAAAAATAATTACGGAATTCTTGTAGCCCATAATGATGCTGCAGTTTCAAGGGCAAATAATACACTTGGCAATGCTGGCATGATGCCAAATGTCTCTTTCACAGGAAGCAGCAATTTTGCACCAAACAATGCAAAATCGTATAAAACACTCAGTTCAGGGATTGAACTATCGTGGATGCTATTTGATGGTGGCAAAATGTTTGTTACAAAGAGTAAATTAAGTGAAATTCAATCTCTAGGCGAGATTCAGTTTAAGGAAAAAGTATTACAAACTCAATATAGCGTTGTTTCCGCTTATTTTGATGTTGTAAGACAAAAGCAGCAGCTAAATTCAATAAACGAAATAATAGATTACAACAAGACGCTCGTTAAGATTCTACAAACCTCTTTCGATGGCGGCTCTGCCCGAAAATCCAGTTTGCTTCAGGCAAAAATTGATTTGAATGTTTACACTGAAAACGCAATCAACCAACAGTTTACAATTGATGCAGCAAAAAAGTATTTAAATGAGCTGCTCGCTGTAAGTCCTGATTCTTTATTTGAGGTCTCAGATTCTATTCCAATCAACTTTTCGTTCAGCAAAGATGAACTGATCCAAAAGTTAAACTCAACGAATACTAGCATATTATCGTTTCAGAAACAAATGGATATTGCCAAATTGGGTTTAAAAGAATTCAACAAATCACGTTTCCCTCAAATCAATTTTAGAGCAGGATACTACATGTCGCAAATCGATAATTCATCGAGTAATTATGGCCCTCAATTTGGTGGATCGATTTCAATACCACTGTATCAATCAGGAAAAATTCGCAGACAAGTTTCAATAGCAAAACTTGATGTTCAATCGGCAGAATATGATCTTGAGAACATCAAACACCAAGTTAAAAACGACCTGTTGAACGCAATTACTCAATTCGAGAATCAGCAACGTTTACAAGCAATTGAAAAGGAAAATAATGCGCTAACCAAAGAAAATCTTGAAATAAGTTTACAAAGGATGAAACTAGGCGAAACAACCACATTGGAGGTTCACCAAGCCCAAGAAAACTACGTTCAATCCTGCACAAGACTTACTAACTTTGAGTACAATCTTAAAATTGCTGAAACAAAACTAAAGCAACTTTTGTCTTTGATGTAATTTTATGAAATTACAATCGTGTGACTCAGTGTTGTGCTAAAGATCATAAATAGAAGCGGGTATTTTCCCGCTTTTACTATTTTTATAAAAATTTTTGAGTTCGATCTTTATGGTATTCAGCAGCATTGTTTTCTTGCTTTACTTCCTGCCAGCATTTTTAATTACTTACTACGCTGTTAGCCAGAAATATAAAAACATTGTAATTCTTCTATTCAGCATTATATTTTATAACTGGGGTGCTCCAAAGTTTATTTTTGTAATCCTCGGTACAACATTTCTCGATTTCCATTTAGTAAAATGGATGTCACAAACCAAAAACACCCTTCACCGAAGGTTGATGCTCACTCTCTCTGTTTCTGTCAATCTCGGTCTTCTATTTTACTTCAAGTACTCAAACTTTTTTATCGAGAATTTTAACACTCTTCTCTCATCCTTTGGTGTTAATGCAATTCAATGGACAAAATTAGTTCTACCCATTGGGATATCCTTTTATACATTTGAAACAATTACCTATGTTGTTGATGTCTACAGGAGAGTTCACAAACCCTTGGATAATTTCTGGGATTATCAACTCTATATCATTCTATTTCCAAAGCTAATTGCTGGGCCAATTATTCGCTACCATGATTTAGCCGATCAAATTACGGATCGCTCTCAGAACGATACTATAGATAATAGATTAACAGGATTTTATCGCTTTGCCATTGGCCTAGCAAAAAAGGTTTTAATAGCTAATCATCTTGGTCAACAGGCTGATGCAATATTCTCGATGAACTATAGCGGAATGGGTACCTACACGGCATGGGTGGGAATTCTTGCCTACACGTTTCAAATATATTTTGATTTCTCGGGTTACTCCGATATGGCTATTGGCCTAGGTAAAATGATTGGTTTTAGGTTTCTCGAAAATTTTAATAATCCCTACATATCACAAAGTATAACTGAATTTTGGAGGCGTTGGCATATATCATTGGGAAACTGGATGCGAAGCTATCTATATATACCATTGGGGGGAAATAGGGTAAGCAAGTTTCGTTTATATTTTAACCTTTGGCTGGTTTTTCTTGCCTCGGGTTTCTGGCACGGAGCATCGTGGAGTTTCGTACTATGGGGCGCTTATCACGGATTATTTTTAGTGCTTGAACGGGGATTCTTGCTAAAATTCTATCATACAATAGGCAAACTTCCAAGCACCATCATTACATTTCTAATAGTTGTAGTTGGGTGGGTGTTCTTCAGAATCGAAAAAATTGCCGATGCCTTTACCTATGTTAAACGAATGTTTGCCTTCAATTTTAATACCATACCGTCCTTTGGTTATGAGTTTTACACCTATTTCGGTATCGCAGTAATCTTCGCTTTCTTTGCTTACTCTAAATCTGGTCAAACCATTCAGGATAAAGTTTATATTGAAACCTATAATCTCAAGCAACATGTTGTAGTATCAACATTATCAATTGTTTTGCTTCTTATTTCAATTAGTTTAATAACAGCATTCGGGTTCAACCCATTTATATATTTTAGGTTTTAGCAATGAAAAGAGCTTCGAAAAAATTACGTGTGATATTGCTTCTTCTAGCTATTCTTGCTTTTCTGATATTTATTCTTCAGGGTAGTTATAAAATCATTTCTATCAAACCTTTGTGGGGAAGTGTTATACTTGCTGACAAAGGAAATCTTACTATTAAAAATTGGTTCGATGGGGATTATCAACAGCAAGAAGAAAAGTACTTAAATGACAACTTTGGTTTCAGAAGTTTCTTTGTCAGAATGAATAATCAAATTGAATTCAGCCTATTTGATAAAGCCAAAGCCAACGGGGTTATTATTGGTAAAGACATGTATTTATATGAGGAAAACTATATAAGGGCATATAACGGAACCGATTTTATTGGTGTTGATAGCATAAGACATCGGTTACAGAAAGTTAAGATTTTACAGGATACCCTTTCAAAATATAACAAGGATGTAATAGTTGTATTTGCTGCAGGAAAAGGCTCCTTCTACCCTGAATTTTTTCCAGATAACTACAAAGTTCCAAGAGGAACAACAAACTATGAGTACTATATAAAAGAGGCAAAGGATCTTGGGCTGAATTATATCGACTTTAATAAATTTTTTGTTGATAATAAATTTACATCAAAATATAAACTTTACCCAAAGCAAGGTATTCATTGGAGTTTTTACGGGATGTGCATTGCCTCCGATTCAATCATTAAATATATTGAATTCAAAAGAAAAATCGATATGCCTAATATCTACTGGAATGATATTGAAATTGATTACACCCGAAAGGATGATTACGATATAGGCAATGGGCTCAACTTGCTTTTTAAGCTAAAAAGAGAAAAGATGGGATATCCCAAAGTGCTAATAGAATCAGATTCAGGTAAAATTAAACCATCGGTGCTGGTTGTTAGCGATAGCTTTTACTGGGGGCTATATAACCTTGGAATATGGAAAACTTTCTCAAGCAACCATTTTTGGTTTTATAATCAACAGATATATTCGCCTGTTTTGTGTGAAACCATGGAGGTTTCGCAAGTAAACCTACGAAACGAGATTATGAATCATGATGTAATCATAATACTTGCAACCGAAGCAACATTGCCGAATCTGGGTTGGGGGTTTATTGAAAGTGCTTATAACGAGATTAAAACCTCTAAACTATCTCGCAATTAATAATCCTGTTGTTGTTTTGCTTTTTTACATTTTAGGAAGTCAAGATTTACTACAAAATATTTATAATGTTAATTATATTTATCAAATATACCTATATTTGTAATATATAATTTACGTTATGAAAACAAAGAATCAAATTCTACTTCCAAAAGTGCAGAAATCCATCACATCTTTAGGTGAGAATATAAAACTTGCACGGTTGAGAAGAAAATATAGCACGGAACAAGTTGCTGAAAGGGCAAATATAAGCAGACCTACCCTCCTATCAATTGAAAAAGGACATCCGAGAGTAAGTATTGGTGCAATCGTAAGCGTTCTTTTTGTGCTTGGTCTTGAAAACGATATACTAGAAGTTGCAAAAGATGACAAGCTAGGAAGAAGGCTACAGGACGCTAACCTTATTGTTAAAGAAAGAGCTCCAAAAAAAGTAAAAGAAAAACTAACCGACAATACTGATGAATAATCGAAGAGAAATATATGTATTTGCTCATTGGATAGGTATGATCGACCCAATTTACATGGGCTTGCTAACTGCTGAATATGTAAGGGGTAAGGAAATATTTTCTTTTAACTACTCTAAAGAATGGCTTCAATCGGGCTATTCACAACTGCTTGATCCTGATTTGCAGTTTTACTCTGGAACACAATACGCAAATGATGAAAAGCAGAATTTTGGGGTTTTTCTTGACTCCTCACCAGATCGTTGGGGACGACTCCTAATGAGAAGACGAGAATCAGCTTCGGCAAGAAGAGAGAATCGAAGCGAGAGAACACTAAGAGAAACAGATTACTTACTTGGAGTCTTTGATGGACATCGTATGGGAGCTATTCGGTTTAAAGAAACTCTTGAAGGTTCTTTCTTAAATGATAATAAGGAATTTGCTTCACCTCCTTGGACATCTTTAAGAGAACTAGAAGAAATAAGTCTTAAACTAGAAGACGATAATGCAAATGAGAATCCTGATTATTGGAAATGGTTAACTATGCTTGTAAACCCGGGTTCCTCAATAGGTGGCGCAAGACCCAAAGCAAGCGTGTTGGATACTGAGAAAAATCTATGGATTGCAAAATTCCCAAGTAAGAATGATAGCAAGGATATTGGAGGTTGGGAAATGGTTGCAAATGAACTTGCAACTGGGGCTGGAATTAATGTTGCAAAAGCAAAAATTCAAAAATTGTCAAATAGACATCACACTTTCTTGACACAAAGATTCGATAGAACATCAAAAGGAGAAAGAATACACTACGCTTCTGCAATGACATTGCTGGGTTATACAGATGGAACTAGTTTTCACGATGGAGTAAGCTATATAGAACTTGCCGAGTTCATAGCTCGCCATGGTGCATATGTTGAGAGAGATCTGGAGGAACTATGGAGAAGAATCGTTTTTAATGTTATTATATCCAATACCGATGACCATCTAAGAAATCATGGCTTCATTTCAACTGATAAAGGCTGGATTCTCTCTCCTGCTTTTGATCTAAATCCAAATGAAACTGGAACAGGTCTCTCCCTCAATATTTCTTTGGAAGATAATTCTCTTGATTTGAATGTAGCATTAGGTGTAATTGACTATTTTAGACTTGACAAGGAGAAAGCGTTAAGCATAATTGAGCAAGTTAAAAAATCTGTTAGTAATTGGAGATCTGTTGCCAATAAATACAAACTATCTAGATCAGAACAGGATTCAATGGCTATTGCATTCAATAGGTTAATTTAACTAATAGAGGCTCCCAAGAGTTTTAACCATAAACTCTTTAGGATTATTAATGGTTTGACGGGCAAATCCTTGGCACAAATAAAAAAGCACTTACAAACGTAAAGTTCATAAGTGCCTTCCATGTGTCGGCTCGGAGAGGATCGAACTCTCGACCCCATGATTAAGAGTCACGTGCTCTACCAGCTGAGCTACGAGCCGATTTTTTAAATAGGGTGCAAATGTAACCTTTTTACACTATTTTTAAAATATTTTTTGTGTTTCTTTGCACTTGATTTAAACGCTTATAGATAAATTCAATGAAGAAATCAATTCTAATTACTGGAGGGGCTGGATTTATTGGCTCTCATGTTATTCGGAGATTTGTAAATAAGTATCCCGATTACCAGATTATCAACCTAGATGTTTTAACCTATGCTGGTAACCTCGAAAATCTTACTGATATTGAAGCAAAATCGAACTACAAGTTCATCAAGGCTGATATAACAGATGAATCGGCAATAGATAGAGTTTTTGCCGATAATAAGATCGAAGGAATAATTCATTTAGCAGCGGAATCTCACGTGGATCGTTCCATTTCTGATCCTATGGCATTCATAAAAACCAATATTCTTGGAACTGTTGTTCTATTAAATGCAGCCAGAAAATATTGGAAAGATAACTACGGTGGAAAACTTTTCTACCATATTTCAACCGATGAGGTTTATGGTAGTTTAGGCGAAGAAGGATTATTCACAGAGGAAACCTCTTATGATCCTAGAAGTCCCTATTCGGCATCTAAAGCATCCTCTGATCATTTGGTTAGAGCCTACCATCATACCTATGGGTTACCTGTTGTAATCTCAAACTGCTCGAATAACTATGGAGGTAACCAGTTTCCTGAAAAACTTATACCACTTGCAATTAATAATATCAAAAACAGTAAACCAATTCCTGTTTATGGAAAAGGCGAGAATGTAAGGGATTGGCTATTCGTTGAAGATCATGCATCGGCTATTGACCTTATTTTCCATAAAGGAAAACATGGCGACACCTATAATATTGGTGGCAACAATGAGTGGAAGAATATTGATCTAATTAAACTGCTTTGCAAGATTATGGACGATAAACTCCAAAGACCTAAAGGAGAATCGGAAAAACTTATCACATATGTAAAAGATCGTGCTGGTCATGATCTCCGTTACGCAATTGATTCAACAAAACTTCAAAAGGAATTGGGTTGGTCTCCATCATTACAATTCGAAGAGGGGTTAACCAAAACAGTTGAATGGTACCTTAAAAACCAGAAATGGTTAGATGATATTGTATCGGGAGGTTATCAGCAGTATTACCAAAAGCAGTATGTAAGTCGATAATAATGAAAAAGGGAGCCGATTTGCTCCCTTTTTCATTATTATCGACTTACATACTGCTTATTCAACAGTTACCGATTTAGCCAAATTCCTTGGTTGATCAACATTACACCCACGCATCAAAGCAATATGATAAGCTAGCAGCTGTAAAGGAACAACCGCAAGGAGCGATTCAACAATCTCGTGCGCTTTTGGGATCTCCAATACATAATCCGACATCTCTTTAATCAAAGTATCTCCCTCTGTAACAATGGAAATAATAACACCTTTCCGCGCTTTAACCTCTTGAACATTGCTAACCACTTTTTCGTAACTACTATCTTTGGCAGCAATCACCACAACAGGCATCTTTTCATCGATTAAGGCAATTGGCCCATGCTTCATCTCGGCAGCAGGATAACCCTCTGCATGTATATATGATATCTCCTTAAGTTTTAAAGCACCTTCTAAAGCAACTGGGAAAAAATACCCTCTCCCTAAGTAGAGAAAATTAGTCGACTTGCTGAAAATCTCCGCAATTTTAATAACCTTATCATTTGATTCCAGAATTTTCTGAATCTTTTCGGGAACTTGAATAATCTCTTTAATAAGTTCTTTATACTTTTCTTGACTAAAATAACCTTTCCTCCACCCTAATAAAAGAGCCATCATGGTTAGAATAGTCACCTGAGCGGAAAATGCCTTTGTTGAAGCAACACCAATTTCAGGTCCTGCATGGGTATAAACACCTGCGTCCGTTTCCCGAGGAATACTTGAGCCTACAACATTACAGATACCTAGAACAAGAGCTCCTGCTTTTCGCGCTAAACGGATTGCAGCAAGCGTATCGGCTGTTTCTCCGCTTTGACTGATTGCGATAACAACATCGTCCTTATAAATAATCGGATTGCGATATCTAAATTCAGAAGCATATTCAACCTCTACAGGTACTCGCGCCAACTCCTCAAGTAAATACTCACCTACCAAACCAGCATGCCAAGATGTTCCACAACCAATTATTACAATTCGTTTTGCCTCAATTAATCGAGGGAGAACATGATATAAACCACCCAGATGAATTTCATCCATGTTTGGAGATATTCTTCCTCTAAATGTATCATGAATACTTCTTGGTTGTTCAAAAATCTCCTTAAGCATGAAATGGTCAAAACCACCCTTCTCAATCTCTTCAATGTCTAAATCAAGGGTTTGAATGTTTGGTTGTAACGATTCGTTGTATATAGTCTTTAGACTAAGTTCTCCTCGTTTTATTACAGCAACATCATTATCATTAAGGTATATTACGCTATTGGTATACTCTACAATAGGTGTTGCATCTGATGCTACAAAATATTCATCCTCACCAACACCAATAACCAATGGACTTCCTTTACGTGCGGCAATTAATGTGTTGGGCTCATTGTGACATAAAATAGCAAGCCCATAGGCTCCAACAACCTTTGTTAATGCAAGCCGAACGGCTATTTCTGCAGTAACATTACCTTTCTCGTATATATACTCTATAAGATTGACTAGAACTTCGGTATCTGTTTCAGAAGTAAACTTATAGCCTCTGTTTTCAAGTTTCGTTTTAAGCTGACTGTAATTTTCAATTATCCCATTATGAATTAATGTAAATATCCCATTCATCGATACATGTGGATGCGCATTGACATCATTAGGTTCGCCATGAGTTGCCCATCGAGTATGACCAATTCCAATGGTTCCCTCAAGAGGTTTTACTTTAATATGATTCTCTAAATCGATAACCTTCCCTTTACATTTAAATAATTGCGATTTGCCATTTATTACGCATATTCCAGCCGAATCATACCCACGATACTCTAATCTTTTTAATCCATTAATTATTACATTGTATGCTTGCCGATGACCAATATATCCAACAATACCACACATATTTTTATAGTTTTGAGTAAGTTATAATAAGTTTTATTCGATTACTATTATTTCCTGTTCTAAAAATACCTTCTTTACAATTCACCTTAAAGTCATTTGGTTCCAAATAGAAATAATCTTTTTTAATTTTCCCTTTTAACAAATTCTGGAGGTGAAGGGTTATATCAATACTATAGTATTTTTTGGGTTTTGAATATTTCGCTGTTTGAACTTGTGTTATTGAATAATCGTATAGACTTATTATATCATATGCAGAAGTAGCCCTATAACTCTTTAAAGATGAAGTATCATTATCTCTATTATAGTAATATAGAAGAGGACTAATTATCGAATCTTTAGGGAAATCAGGGTGTTCTTGTACATCAATTCGTAGTTCTGCACGATTTATTGCTATAGGCATTTTTTTTGCCCACTCACTAACGCCATCAAGTTTAATAAGACCTCTTGCCCCGCCTAATCCTGAAATATAGAATACTGAATCTTGAAATGTTGTATCATTAAAATGTTGTATTTGCAAATCAGGTCTGGCTGTTGGAATAAATTCATGAATGAAGTGATTATATCGACCCGAACCCGTTCCATAGGTAAATATCGTATCGTGTTTAACCCCTCCTTCATGTGAATCATAGAATAACTTCAATAACATTCCACTTTTAAAAAAATATAAAACTCCGTCATTTCCATTATAATCATCGCTAGTGATATATAACCCATTCATAAACTTTAAAAACTTGGCGTTTGAGACTAATAAAGAAGTGTCTGCATTAATCAGTTTATGAGCAAATTCATTAGTAAATCGGATTTTTAAAGTGTCCTCTCCGCTATACGTTGTGGGAACGTTTATAAGAGTAGGGTAATATTTTCCATCTACAGATGCCAACCCATTGTAATAAATTGAGTAATTTAATGTATCCGATAGTTCGTAAACTTTAACATTTATTGTTTTGTTTTTAGTTCCCCATGTTCTAGACAATGGCATGTAAAGAATTAGAGAGTCAGGCTCTGGTCTAGGTGAGATTTTTTTCAATATAGTATCGGTAGTAAATACAATGAGTAGTTGCGAAAGAAAATCGGCCTTTGTTTTTCCAAATATATTACTATTGTAACATCCCAAAACAGCTGTACTATATAAGCCCGTGGGAATTGAATCTGTTTTAACAGTGTAGGCAGATACCTCAAAAGAGGTATCAAGTTTCACTGATTTTAAATCGCTTATGGGTAATAAATTTTTTCCTATAAATTCTGGTTCGTTATAACAAGAACTTAAGATTAATGCAATTGCAACTAATGCAAGGAAAAACTGATAGGTTACAATTCTATGAAAAGAACTCAAAACCCTTCTAAAACTAATTCTTCTTTTGACCATCTATTGAGTTGTTTAAAATCTGATCGTAAAAATCATTAAATGATTCGATATAATGCTCTGGAGCTTGGTATGGTAAAACGATTTTGTTAATGGTTTTAATATACTCATCAACATCTTTATTTATTTCAGGACTACCATAGATTATCCCATCGGAAAAGTTTACGGCTAATTTTGTAAGGCTTAGATAATCGGGGGTCTTTAAAAGTTCAACATCTTTCTTTGTAACCCCATCAATTAGAATCTTATTCCTAACGCTTGTCCTCAAACTCTTATTGAATTCATCGTTATAAATGGAATAAATAACCTTTGACTTTGCAAACAACGGATCGTCACTATACCCTTTCTTTATGAGTAAAGGAACAAATGCAGAAATCCATCCATGACAGTGAATCAGATCTGGTGCCCACCGCAACTTTTTTACTGTTTCTAATACACCGCGGGCAAAGAAAATTAATCTTTCATCATTATCCTCGAAAAAATTCTTGTCCTCATCATACAAGGTAAACTTTCTGTGAAAGTAGTCCTCGTTATCGATAAAGTAAACCTGCATCCTAGCACTTTGGATTGAGGCAACTTTAATGATTAAAGGATGATCCGTGTCATCGATAACTAAATTCATCCCCGAAAGGCGAATAACCTCATGGAGCTGGTTTCGTCTTTCGTTTATGCATCCGTATCGCGGCATGAACGTTCGTATCTCCTTCCCTTTCTCTTGAATTCCTTGAGGGAGATTACGGCCAATTAATGCCATTTCGCTTTCTGGCAAATAGGGCGTAATTTCTTGTGAGATAAATAGAACCTTTGTGCTCTTCATTAGTATTTCAGGTTTCTGATTTGAAAGATCAGAGGTAAAAACCCGGACTCGGGTATTACATAATTAATAAATCCGTATCCGGGTATTTTTCAATTGTACAAAAGTATAAAAAATAATTCAGATTTATCATTGGCTTATTCTCTGATTTTCAGTATATCTTAGATAATGCGCTTTTAATTAGTTCATTTTCTTTCTTGGATGGCATTAGTTTTTAAATTTTTACGACCTTTGCAACGATTTATTCAACTATTATAAATTTATTTATTAAGCTTTATTTAACTTTACTTCTATCAATTTGCTTTAACTAATTATGGTAATCACCAAAATATCTGAAACGAAAAAAATCCTTAACAATCATCGATCATCTGGCAAAACAATTGGTTTTGTTCCCACCATGGGAGCTCTTCATCAAGGTCACATTTCATTGGTTGACAAAGCCGTAAACGAAAATGATGTTGTTATTGTAAGTTTATTTGTTAATCCAACCCAGTTCAACGATAAATCAGATCTTAAGAATTACCCCAGAACACCAGAGAATGATATAAAACTGTTAGAAGAGTCGGGTGTTCACTACATCTTTATGCCCTCCGAACAGGAGATATACCCAGAAAAGGACACCCGTATTTTTGATTTTGGGTTACTTGACAAAGTTATGGAAGGGGAACATCGCCCTGGGCATTTCAATGGTGTTGCGCAGGTGGTATCCAAACTTTTTGATATTGTTGAGCCTCACCGTGCTTATTTTGGACAAAAAGATTTTCAGCAACTGGCAGTAATCCGCCATCTTGTAAAACAACTTAAGTTGAAAATTGAAATAATTGGTTGTCCAATTATGCGCGAACCAGATGGATTGGCAATGAGTTCAAGGAATTTACTACTGGATCCCGAGAAAAGAAAAAGTGCGCCCAATATCCACAAAACTTTAACAGAAGCGCGCAACAAAGTAAATGAATTATCCGTAAAAGGCTTAATACACTGGGTAGTTACAAACATTAACAAGGATTCTAATCTAATTGTTGAATATTTTTCTTTGGTCGATAGTGAAACTTTGCAGCCTGTATCAAACTGGGAAGATTCAAAGTCAATTATTGGTTGCATTGCTGTTCAAGCAGGAAATGTTCGATTAATTGATAATACGTTTTATAAATAAAATATCCATAATAGAAATGTTTATTGAAATTGTAAAATCAAAAATCCATCAGGTTTCAATTACTGAGGCAAACCTACATTATGTTGGAAGTATTACTATTGATGAAGATTTAATGGATGCCTCTAATCTGATTGAAAACGAAAAGGTTCAGATTGTTAATATTAATAATGGTGAAAGACTTGAGACCTATGTGATTAAAGGGGCACGTGGTTCTGGGCAAATTTGTCTCAATGGACCTGCCGCTCGAAAATGTGCTGTGGGTGATGTTATTATTATTATGTCGTATGCAACGATGGCCTTTGAGGAAGCCAAAAAATTTAAACCTTCCATTATTTTCCCTGATACCATCACGAACAAACTTGTATAATCCTTTATATCAATAATTCTTGAACAACACTATTAAGAAGGTATTAAATTATTCGCTCTTTTTCGCCCTTGCGATTATTTTACTGTATTTTGCATTCCGCAAAGTGGATGTAAATATCATTATTACTGGCTTTAAGGATGCAAACTACATTTGGGTTATTTTCTCCATACTCGTGGCGATATTTGCTAACCTAGTTAGGGCATTGCGTTGGCAATTACTCATTGAACCCTTGGGTGTAAAACCATCCATCAAAAATGTTTTTGGTGCTGTAATGATTGGTTATCTTGCAAACTTTGCTTTTCCTCGATTAGGTGAAATTACAAAATGTGGTGTGCTCAAAAAAACCGACAATGTCTCATTTGAATCACTTATAGGAACTGTTCTGGTTGAAAGAGCATCAGACTTGGTTATGCTCTTGTTTTGTGTTGTTCTCGTTTTCTTTATTAAAATAGATTTTTTTGGGGAATTTCTTCTCCATAAAATATTTAAACCTCTCTTCTTTAAGGCTTCTGGGTTTTCTTTTATGTCAATTATTATAATCGCTTCATTTTTGCTTTTTATATACTTATTACTTCATCTTATTCGAAAAAATGTCTTTGGCCACAAGGTTAAAGCTCGTGTAAAAAGCATGTACTACGGTATCGTTGATGGATTAAAATCTGTATCAGGAATGAAGAGGAGAGGATTGTTTATATTCTACTCCTTCCTCATATGGAGTTTATATCTGCTAATGACATGGTTGCTCGTTTTTTCAACCAAACCTACAAGTGATCTAAGTTTAGTTGATAGTCTATTTGTTATGGTTGTTGGTTCCTTTGGAATGATTGTTCCCGTACAAGGGGGGTTTGGGGCTTTCCATATTATTACTGCAACAGGATTAGGGCTTTTCGGAATTTCACGTGAGGATGGTCTTGTATTTGCTACAATCGCTCATGAATCACAAACAATTCTTCTAATTGTCTTAGGAACAATATCCATGGCCATTTTATTTATAAAGAAAAAAACAAAACCCACAAATCCTTAATAAATTCTAAATCCATAGCTAATGGCCAAAACTCAAAGTACATATGTTTGCCAAAACTGTGGTGCTGAGTCCGTGAAATGGCTTGGTCGTTGTCCTGCTTGCGGGGAATGGAATACTTATGTTGAAGAAAGGATAAGTAAAGACAAGTCTAGATCCGGTCTTGTTGATGTTTCTCGAAACGCAACACCAAAACCGCTTAGGGATATTGACTCAAATAACGAAAAACGTTTAGATACAGGAATCGGTGAGGTAAACCGTATATTAGGTGGTGGTATTGTAACAGGATCGCTAATTCTGCTGGCAGGTGAACCTGGCATCGGAAAATCGACACTGGCTCTGCAACTTGCCCTTGGATTAAGAGATCTTAAAATCCTTTACATTTCGGGAGAAGAAAGTGCCAAACAGGTAAAACTAAGGGCTGATAGAATAAACCCACATAATCAGGAGTGTTTAATATTAAACGAAACACTTCTGGAAAATATCATTACTCAAGCAGAAAATGTTAAACCCGATCTAATTGTAATTGATTCTATTCAAACACTTTATACTGACAGTATTGAATCCTCACCGGGTAGTGTTTCACAGGTAAGAGAATCAACAGTAGCATTACTTCGTTATTCTAAAACAACGGGGACTCCAATTATTCTTATCGGTCATATTACAAAGGATGGAAGTATTGCCGGTCCCAAAGTTCTTGAACATATTGTTGATGTAGTTTTACAGTTCGAGGGTGATAGTAATTTCATTTACCGTATCCTTCGCTCGGCAAAAAATCGTTTTGGCTCAACATCCGAACTTGGAATTTTCGAAATGCAAAGCAGTGGACTGGTTGAAGTTACAAACCCCTCGGAAATACTTCTTTCGCATCGAGATGAGGCTTTGAGTGGTATTGCCATTTCTGCCGCAATTGATGGTACTAGGCCTTTTCTAATAGAAATACAAGCACTTGTAAGTTCTGCTGCATACGGAACACCACAAAGATCAACAACTGGATTTGATACTCGTAGGTTGAATATGCTTTTAGCCGTTCTGGAAAAACGAGCTGGGTTTAAGTTGGCTACAAAAGATGTTTTTTTAAATATCGCAGGAGGGATAAAGGTTATTGATCCTGCTATTGATTTAGCTGTTATATCATCCATTCTCTCATCAGCATTCGACTCTTCTATTCCAAGTACTTCATGCTTTGCGGCAGAGATAGGCCTTTCAGGAGAGATTAGACCAGTTAGTAGACTTGAACAAAGAATTGCTGAAGCAAAGAAACTTGGAATGCAAAAAATATTTGTCTCCAAATACAACAAGGGTATAGATCAACGTACTGATGGGATTGACCTTGTACAAATATCAAAGGTTGAGGAACTGGTTAGGCATCTTTTTGGGAAAAACTAAATTCCGCCTTTCATCTATTATTTACAACATCTAAGTTTTATTCTCTTGCACTATCGATTTTTGTTTTCGATATTTGAACCTGATTTATTAAAAACATTATGAAAATTGCTATTGTTGGTTTTGGGGCTGCTGCTATTGGCCTTCTTGAAAAGTTAAAAGAATCATCACATGAAATTCATGTCTTTGAAAAAAGCAAAGATGTATACTCATCAAGTATTTCGGGGATAAGAGCTGATGGAAAACTGTTCGTTTCCACAGAAATGGGCGGCGATATCTTCATCGACCCTATGCTTCAAAAAAAACTTGTGGATTACTATATAAATTATACAGATAACAAACTTGTTGAAACAGGTAAATCGTTTGGAAACCATCATTACTACAAACTTTTTTACGAAAAAGGATTTCTTCCCATCAGTTCCGATTTTTATCACATTGGAACGGATCAACTAAAAGAGGTTCTTTTCAATATCTACAACGATTTTTCATCACATCCAAATATCCATTTTCACTTCAATTACGAGGTAATTGATATTGATGAAGAAAAAAATGGGGCTAAAATTAATGGGGATGGGTTATTTGATATAGCCATAATAACGGTTGGTCGTAGTGGTCACAAACTGGTTAACCGAATGATGACCAAATTTCCCAAGTTAGTGCTTGATAATACAAGGGTTGATATGGGAATTCGATTCGAACTTCCCAACCATGTTGTTGATGAGATAAATAAGGAGATGTACGAGTTTAAGGTTAAATACCGAAGCAAAACAGGGTATATGGTGCGTACATTTTGTAATAATCCTTCTGGCTTTGTTGTTACCGAAAACTATGGGGATTTTTTGACCGTAAATGGTCATGCTAAGATGATGGAGAAAAGCAATAACACCAACTTTGCAATTTTAACCTCCCTCAAGTTCACAGAGCCATTCAACGATCCTATTGGGTACGGTTCCTATATCGCAAAACTATCGAATTTATTGGCTGGAGAGGATAAAGTAATCCTACAAACCTATAGTCATTTTAAGGAATCAAGAAGAACAAAGAATTTATATAGAGTTTTACCAACTCTCGATCCTAAAAGTTTTATTCTTGGCGATGTAAATCTTGTATTTCCTCGAAGAATTATTGAAAGTATAATCGACTTTGTCGAAAATCTCGATAAAGTTATTCCTGGAGTTGCAAATAATGATAATCTGGTTTACGCACCTGAAATTAAATTTTACTCAAATCGCCTGAATAACAAATCCATGCAGCATATAAAATTCGCCGGTGATTGTTCTGGTGCCACTCGTTCAATAATTTATGCAACCGCTCATGGGTATTTAATTGGCGAAGCTATTCTTGCAAATCAATTCTCAAATGCTGAATTATAATGCTTAAGGTCGAAAACCTTAGTGTGAAATTTGGAAATATCAATGTCCTCATCCAGATGTCATTCCAGTTAGAAAAGGGTGAAATATTGGGTGTTGTAGGAGAATCAGGATCAGGAAAAACTATTACCTCTCTATGCTTAATGGGGCTATTACCACCACAGGCTATAATTGAAAACGGTACCTCCGAGTTTTTGTTGAATAGCAGTGATACTTTAAATCTCTTTGCCCTCACCGAAAAAAGATTTCAAACTATTCGAGGTAAGCACATCGCAATGATTTTTCAGGAACCCCAAACCTGCCTTAATCCATCGATGCGATGCGGAAAGCAACTTCTCGAAGCGGTTCTTCTCAACTCAGATCTACGGGGAAATACTGCTAAGAAAAGGTGCTTTGATCTCCTGACTGAAATGCAACTACCAAGCCCAGAGAAAGTATATAATAGCTATCCCCATCAACTAAGTGGCGGGCAAAAACAGCGGGTAATGATTGCTATGGCTTTATCGGGAAACCCTGAACTTCTGATTGCCGATGAGCCAACCACTGCCCTAGATGTCACTGTCCAAAAGGGATTGCTGCAACTATTAAAGTCCCTCCGGGATAAATATCAAATGGGAATGATATTTATAAGCCACGATTTAGGTTTAATTAGTGAAATAGCCGATAAAGTAATTGTCCTTCAATATGGGAAAATAGTAGAACAGGGCTCTGTGAAACAAATATTTTCCTCGCCTCAAAATCCTTATACAAAAGGCTTGCTAGCAAGTAGACCTCCTCTAAATAAAAAACCATATCGTCTGTTGACCGTTGAGGATTTTATTAACGGAAATAATAATTTAGCCCAAGCACCCGATAAAATAACATCCACGAATTATAATATACTCTATTCTGCAAAAAGTATTGTCACCAGTTTCATCACCAAAAAAAATCTTTGGGGAAACGCTATTAAAAAATTTAATGCGGTCGATAATGTTAGCCTTGAACTATTTGAGGGTGAAATTCTTGGTGTTGTTGGCGAATCAGGATCGGGGAAAACAACCCTTGGAAGAACTTTGCTCAACTTAATTCAAAATCAATCGGGAATAATTACCTATAAAGGGATGAATCTCAGAAAAATGGACAGAGGTTCCAGATCTCTGTTTAGGAAAGAGGTTCAACTAATTTTTCAAGATCCCTATTCATCCTTAAATCCCAGAAAGACAATCGGTCAAGCAATATCCGAACCATTGAAGGTGAATCATATTTATCGAAACGAGAAGGAAAGAAAGCAAAGAGTTCTCGATTTGTTAAGGAATGTAGCCTTACCTCACGAAAGTTACTACAGATATCCTCACGAATTTTCTGGAGGTCAACGACAGCGCATAGTTATTGCCCGTGCATTAGCCGTTAATCCAAAAGTCATTATTTGTGATGAAATAGTCTCTGCGCTTGATGTTTCGGTTCAAGCACAGGTGCTGAATCTAATTAAAGATCTAAAAGAAAAATTTGACTTAACTTTGCTGTTTATATCGCACGATTTGTCTGTTGTAAAATACATTAGCGATAGAATTATTGTTCTAAAAAATGGCGAATTGGTTGAAACAGGATCTTCGGATGAGATATTTAACTCACCAAAGACCGAATACACAAAAAATCTAATTAATTCAATCCCTGGTAGGGAAAGCAATAATTAAATTTAGAAAAAATCATCCTCGTTTATCTCTTTTTTTATTTTCTTCTTTCCCTTTGCATCCTCACAATCAGTATCAAAATATTTGGTTACCAATGGCTTTTCCCAAATATCATTAGGGGAAATACCTAAACGCGAATCTTTGTAAACTTTTTCAAGAAAAAGAGCATAAATAGGTAAAGCCATAGTTGCTCCCTGCCCAAAATACAATTCCTGAAAATGTACAGAACGATCCTCTGCTCCTACCCATGTGCCAGTAACTAAATTAGGCAGCATTCCCATAAACCATCCATCGGAGTGATTCTGAGTAGTTCCTGTTTTTCCTGCAATTGGGCCAAGAAGTTCATACGTTAGCCTTAACCGAATACCCGTTCCGTTATTTATTACTCCTTCTAACAGGTTAATCATTAAATATGCCGTTTGCTCGCTTATTGCCTCGCTTTTTTGAGGAGTAAAATTTGCCAATACGTTACCATTCTTATCCTCTATCTTGGTAACCATCAATGGTTCTACATAAACTCCTTTATTGGCAAAGGTACTATAAGCACCAACCATCTCATATAGTGAAAGTTCTGAAGTTCCTAAGAAAACCGAATTTACAGCTTGGATCTTGCTTTTAACACCCATCTTCTTTATTATATCGGCAACCGCCTGAGGCGTAAACTGCTTGATTAACCAAGCAGAAATATTATTCACAGAATTTGCGAGACCCCACTTGAGAGTAACCATTTTTCCGTCATATTTTGTACTACCAGAGTTTTTGGGAGTCCAAGTAGAATCTTTAAGTACCCCATCTTTGCCTCTCACCCTTTCAATAAATGTTTGTGAAACATTGGGAACTTTATAACAAGGGGAATAACCCTCCTGCATTGCTAAGGTATATACAAAAGGTTTAATGGTAGAACCAACCTGTCGTTTCCCTTGTAAAACTTGGTCGTACTTGAAATGTTTATAGTTAGGCCCGCCCACATATGCTTTAATAAAACCAGTATGTGGATTCATTGCCATAAAACTTGCTCTAAAGAATCGTTTATAGTGTTTAATTGAGTCCATTGGTGTCATCAAGGTATCTTGCTCTCCTTTCCAAGTAAAAATGGTCATCCTTGTTTTAGTGTTAAAGTTGGCATAAATATTTTCCGTTGAAACCCCTTTACTTCTAAGTATCCTATACCGATCTGTTTGCTTCATCGCATGAAGGAGGATCGATTTAACCTGCTCATTCGTAAGTTTAGAGTCAAATAATCGATACCCGCTATTCTTCTGTTCATAGTCAAATTGCACCTGAAGATATTTACTTAAGTGCTCTTCAACTGACTCCTCAGCATATTGCTGCATCCTAGAGTTAATTGTAGTATAAATCTTAAGACCATCCCTATATATACTATAAGGTGTACCATCGGGTTTTAGGTTTTTATTGCACCAGCCATAAAGAGGGTTATCAGCCCATTGGAGCGAATCCTCAACAAATTGATCGTGAGCAAAATAGAATTTAGGATCAGGCTTTTTTGCAATTAGTATCAAACGAAGCGTCTCTCTAAAATAGGTTCCAAGTCCAACATTGTGATCCTGAACCCTATAAGTTAACTTTATTGGAATTCTTATTAATGAATCATATTTTCGCTTTGTAAGAAACTCGTACTTATACATTTGTGATAAAACGAAGTTTCGCCGGTCTAAAGATCTTTCTGGATTACGAACTGGGCTATATCTCGTAGGAGCATTAACTAAGCCAATTAGCACAGCCGCTTGCTCAACTTTAATTGAATCGGGCGTGGTGTTAAAAAAGGTTTTTGCGGCTGATTTTATTCCATAAGAATTACCTCCAAACTCAACAATGTTGAGGTACATGGCTAAAATCTCATCCTTGGTATAATTCTTTTCCAATTTTACTGCTGTAATCCATTCTTTGAATTTTGCAATTGAAAGATGTGCAAGTTTTGAAATAAAGAAACTATGATATATTGTGTCCCGGGGAAACAAGTTCTTAGCAAGCTGTTGGGTTATCGTACTGCCCCCTCCAGCTTCTCGATTACCAAGCAGTAACGTTTTAATAAATACGCGCCCTAAACCCCTAGCATCAATTCCACTATGTCGGTAGAAGCGTATATCCTCTGTAGCAAGAAGGGCCTTAACAAGATTTGGAGATATCTTATCATAACCTACAAAAGTTCTGTTTTGCACGAAATACGTACCGAGCACTTTATGATCTTCCGAAATAACCTCTGAGGCCAAATTACTTTTGGGATTTTCAAGCTCCTCAAATGTTGGCATTGGTCCAAACACCTCAATTGATATGAATATATAAATTAATGTAACAGATAAAAAAACAAAAGAGATGAGACCCCATAGCCACCATCTTATTTTCTTCTTAATGTCAAGTTTTTCTCGGGACATATCCTATATTTTTTAAAAAATCGGAACAAAGTTAATAATATTTTAAAAGTTATTTCTTATGCCTTTCGAATGTTCCTGAGAATCTTTGTTTACTAGTGTTTTTAAATGACAACCGGTTAACTACAAAAAAAGTATTTTATTCATTAAAAAAGTATTTTTAATATTTTTTTTGCGGTTACTTCGTTTATTGTTTTACTTTGTGCCAGTTTTTATATCAAATTTTATAATAAGGTATGATCCAAAATCTTGTTATTGTTGAGTCACCAGCCAAAGCGAAAACGATAGAAAAGTTTTTAGGGAAGGAGTTTGTAGTAAAATCAAGCTTTGGGCATATACGAGATCTCTCCAAAAAGAATCTAGGTATCGATATTGAAAAAGGGTTTAAGCCTGAATATATCGTTAACGATGATAAAAAAAAGGTGGTCGATGATCTACGCAAAAGCGTTGCTGAATCCGAAACAGTTTGGCTTGCATCTGATGAGGATCGCGAAGGAGAAGCAATTGCTTGGCATCTAAGCGAAGTTCTTAAGCTAGATAAGAATAAAACCAAAAGAATAGTTTTTCACGAGATTACTAAAAATGCGATACAAAACGCAATTAAGAATCCTCGAGGAATTGATTATAACCTTGTTAACGCCCAGCAAGCTCGTAGAATACTTGATCGACTTGTAGGTTTTGAATTATCGCCCATACTCTGGAAAAAAGTTAAACCAGCACTATCTGCGGGAAGGGTTCAATCAGTTGCTGTAAGGCTTTTAGTTGAAAGAGAAAGAGAAGTATTTGCATTTAATTCCTCCTCTTTTTTTAAGGTAGTTGCCCATTTCAAAGGGGATACTGAAATAAAAGCTGAACTTTCTGAAAAACTCCTGACCTTAAAGGAAACGCTTGACTTCATTGAAAGCTGTAAAACTGCAATTTTTACGATTTCAGATGTTAGTAAAAAACCTTCGAAAAAAACACCTGCACCCCCTTTTACAACATCTACGCTTCAACAAGAGGCGAGTCGTAAATTGAGTTTTTCAGTTTCTCAAACTATGACCATCGCTCAAAAACTTTATGAGGCTGGTCATATTACATACATGAGAACCGACTCGGTAAACCTTTCGGATACAGCAATTGATGCTGCAAAAGAAACAATTATTCAAGAGTTTGGAGGAAAATATCATAACCCAAGACAGTTTAAAACAAAATCAAAAGGAGCTCAAGAGGCGCACGAAGCTATAAGACCAACCTACTTTGATAAACAAAAAATTGTTGGCAGTACTGGTGAACAGAGACTTTACGACCTAATCTGGAAAAGAACCATTGCATCGCAAATGAGTGATGCTCAACTCGAAAAAACGACTGTTACAATAAATATTTCAACATCAACCTATAAATTTATTGCTTCCGGTGAAGTTATTCTGTTTGATGGTTTTCTAAGAGTATACCTTGAATCAACCGACGATGATTCAGACGAGTCAGGAAAAGACCTTTTGCCTCCAATGAAAGCGGGTCAAATACTTTCACCAAAGGAAATTGCTGCTAACGAAAGATTTACCCAGCGTCCCCCAAGATATACAGAGGCAAGCCTTGTGAAAAAACTTGAAGAACTTGGGATTGGACGCCCCTCAACCTATGCTCCTACCATTTCTACCATAGTAACACGTGGTTATGTGCTTAAAGAAGATCGAGAAGGCATTAGTCGAAAATACATTTCAATTCTATTAAAGAACGGAAAGGTAACAAAGGAGGAAAAAACTGAAATTACAGGTGCCGAAAAATCAAAATTATTTCCAAGTGATATTGGTATCGTTGTAAATGATTTTCTTGTTGAATATTTTAAAAACATCCTTAACTATAACTTTACCGCTACGGTAGAAAAGGATTTTGACGATATTGCCGAAGGGAAAATTGAATGGACAAAAATGATCGAACAATTTTATCGTCCTTTCCACAAAGATGTTGAAAAAACACTTCTTGAATCCGACTATAGCAAAGGAGAAAGAACTCTCGGTGCCGATCCTAAAACAGGGAAATCTGTTACTGTTCGGATTGGGCGTTTTGGTCCTATTGCTCAAATAGGAGAAAATGATACAGAAAAAAATATAAAGGCTCAATATGCAAGCCTCCTTAAAGGTCAACTTATCGAAACTATTACCCTCGAAGAAGCTTTATCTCTCTTCAATTTACCCAGAAACGTTGGTCTTTACGAAGAAAAAGAGGTAGTAATTGGTATTGGACGTTTTGGCCCATATGTTCGTCATGCATCAAAATTCTTTTCATTAAAAAAAGAAGATAACCCAATAACCATAAGCTTAGCACGTGCTGTTGATATAATTGAAGAGGGCCGAAAGAAAGAAAGAGAAAAAGTAATTAAAATCTTTGATGAGGACTCATCTTTACAACTTTTAAATGGTAGGTGGGGTGCCTACATAAACTATAAGGGTGATAATTATAAATTACCTAAAGGTTCCGACGCTCAAAAACTAAACTATTCCGATTGCGTCAAAATTGTGAGCGAACAGAAACCAACAAATAAAAAGAAAAAAGTATCAGGAAAAGCGAAACGATGAATCCAGTTGATTATCTTGATCCTTCAGATTCAATACCTTTTTTTGGAGGTGTAACAAAAGAATCATCTACTCTTGTTAACATCACCTCCTACACACATAGAAAAGCATTTCCTGAAATAAAACAGGGTGATATCGTTATTTTAGGAGTTTCTGAAAACAGGAATTCCTCTAATATTGGTTCATCAAAATCACCCGATTTAATTAGATCATATTTTTACGGACTTTCAAATTTTCCTCTAAAAGTAAAAATAGTAGATGGGGGAAACTTAAAACCAACTAAAACACCTTCAGATTCATACTCTGCAATAAAAGATTTAGTTGATTTTTTTCTTGGGAAAAAAGCTACATTAATAATTCTTGGTGGTACACAGGAGATATCACTGGCCATTTATCAGGCAATATGTATTCATCGAAAAAGCATTGGAGTCTCGTTTATTGATTCTCGCTTAGATTTAGGAGTACCTGATAGTGGTTTTTGTGCAACTAGTTACATCCAAAAATTTCTTGAAGAACCCATAGGGAATTTATTCAATCTAAGTCTGGTGGGTTATCAAAGCTATTTGGTTGACCCGAAGCAGATTGATTCATTAACTAAAAAAAGTCATGAAGCATTTCGATTAGGCTTTATTAGGGGTAATTTCCGTGAAGTAGAGCCAACTTTTAGGGATTCAGATTTTGTAAGTGTCGATATTGGAGCAATAAGACATTCCGACTGTCCTGGGAATATTTATCCATCTCCAAATGGGCTTTATGCGGAAGAAGCATGCCAACTATCAAGATATTCCGGATTAAGTGATAAAACCTGTTGTTTTGGTATATTTGAACTAAATTCAGACTCTGATCCTTCTCTTCAAAGTGCTCATTTATCTGCCCAATTGGTATGGCATTTTATTGAAGCATTTTCACAAAGAAAAGGAGAAATTCCACATAATAATATTGATTTTAAAAAGTTTATTGTGAAAAGTAATACTCCTGGAATTGACATGATCTTTTATAAAAGTATGATTTCAGACAACTGGTGGATGGAAATTCCAACTAACAACTATGAATTATTTCCTGAAAGAAAAGTGATAATCGCCTGTTCTTATAATGATTATTTACTTGCAAGCAAACAAGAATTGCCAGAAAGGTGGATTAGAGTATATAATAAAGTGATATAATTACGTTATAAATATTTTGATAAATTAATATTTTTATGCCCTAATAATAAAAATTTAAAGGATAAGTGATAACTTTTTGGAGAGAATAAATGTATACGCTATTAATTTTTCATTCATTTATCAACATATTATTGTTAATAAAATTTGTAAGGAATCAATATTTTTCTTTACTTTACCTTTCGGTTGAACCATATTTAGTGAGATATAACAGTATGCGATTAAAGAAATTTGTTTTAGTACTTTTTTCTGGACTCTTTTATTCCACTGTTTTTGGGCAGCAGGATCCTCAATTCTCGCAGGTTATGTTCAATCAAATGAGCATAAATCCTGGATATGCAGGAAGTAATGATATGATTAATGCAAATGCAATTAATAGGATTCAATGGGTTGGATTTGATGGAGCTCCTTCCACCTCTTCTTTTACAATTAACTCACCTATTACACCTTTTGGATTTAAAAGCGGTGTTGGTCTAAATATTCTAACTGACAACCCTGGATTCAACAAAGATTTAGGCCTTAGTTTTTCTTATGCTGCTCGTTTTAAAGCAGGAAAAGGAAATCTCGGTATTGGCACTAGTATCGGTTTTATAAATAATTCGATTGATCCTAATTGGAACTTTCCAAATGTTAGCGCAGATAATGCAATACCTCAAGGCAAACAAAGTAGTGTAAATTTTGATTTGGGTTTTGGGTTGTACTACAATACAGATAATATGTTCTTTGGTCTCTCGGCAACACATCTCAATGGAACCAGAATGAACAAATCTATTAGTCCTTCCCATTATTCCAGACAATATTATCTTACTGGAGGTTATATACTAAATCTACCGAATCCTTCATGGCAGTTTAGTCCATCAGCATATGTCGTTTCTGATTTAGTACTGTCACAATTTTCATTATCAGCAAATCTAAAGTACAATAAAAAATTCTGGGGTGGCGTTTCTTATCGCATAGGTCGTTTGGGGGAGGCTGTAACTGGGATGTTAGGGATTGAATTGTTTAATGGATTAAAAATTGGTTACGCTTACGAATTTTCAATGCGTGAGATTAGTAACTATAATGATGGTTCTCATGAGTTTATGCTTGGTTATTCCTTTAAATTGAAAAAGGAACGCCCGCCTCAACAATTTAAAAGCATAAGATTTTTGTAAACCATTAAAACTGAATTCAAAAAAAATTACGTTATTTGCTAAATAAACGGAGTGTTATGAAAAAGCTTCTTATTTTAAGTGTTCTTATATCCCTTCTATGGAGTTGTGGTCCTAACAGAGAAGGAGAGCTTGTTGGTGTTTCTGGGAGAAAAAGCTATTCAGAACCCAATCCATACAATATGGTATTTGTTCCAATGGGTTCATTTAACATAGGCGGTAACGATCAGGATGTATCTTGGGCCATTAACGCTCCAACAAAAACAATTTCTGTTGATGCGTTTTGGATGGATCAAACCGAAATTACAAATAACCAATATCGTCAATTTGTGTTTTATGTTCGGGACTCTATTGCTAGAAGAAAACTTGCAGAACAAAATGATGAATTCGCAATTTCTGAAGATCAATTTGGCAACCCAATCGATCCACCAACGCTAAATTGGGAAATTCCAATCGATGCAACCGATGAAGGACAAGCAGAGATTCTTAAAGATATGTATTATTCAAAAGAAGAAAGTTTTTATGGCCGTAAAGAGATTGATACCAGAAAACTTGATTATGAATATTTCTGGATCGACCTAAAGCAAGCTGCAGAAAAGCGTAACCGTTATAATTTTGAAACACAAAGTTATGATAAAGGTGAAATAATAAATAACATGGGTGTTCCTGTAAAAGTTACAGATCGTTCTTCTTTTATAATTCGTGATAAAGTAAATGTTTATCCAGATACTCTCTGTTGGATTAGCGATTTTTCATACTCATACAACGAACCTTATACAACTACATATTTTTGGCATCCATCATATGATAATTACCCTGTTGTAGGCGTTTCATGGAAACAAGCAACTGCGTTTTGCATCTGGAGAACCCAAACCTTTAATAAGTATTTAATGGGACAAGGTTTATCTGGTTCAAACGACTTCAGACTTCCAACAGAATCTGAATGGGAATACTCTTCTCGTGGCGGATTAGATCATAGCATGTACCCATGGGGTGGTCCATATACACGTAATGCTGAAGGCTGCTTCCTTGCTAATTTCAAACCACTTAGAGGTAATTTAGTTGATGATGGGGGTTTTATTTCACTTGCTGTTGGTAGTTATGAGCCAAACGATTATGGTTTGTATGACATGGCAGGTAATGTTTCTGAATGGACGGCCAACGCTTATGACGAAAGTGCCTATTCATTTATGCACGACATGAATCCTGATTATAAATACAACGCAAAACCTACCGATCCTCCAGCCCTAAAACGTAAAGTTATTCGTGGTGGCTCATGGAAAGATATTGGTTTTTTCCTTCAAGTAGGTACACGTACATTTGAATATCAGGACACTACTAAATCATATATTGGTTTTAGATGTGTAAAATCTTATTTAGGAGGTAAGTAAGACATATGCATTCAAGGCGCATTAACAACTTAATAATTTAACACCATGGGATTTAATATTTCTGAAATAGTCCAAGGATCTGGTTGGAAAAACTTTATGAAGTATCTCTATGGCTGGGGTGCTTCCATTGTAATTCTTGGAGCCATGTTTAAAATTCTTCACCTAAAGGGTGCTGCTCAAATGCTTATGGTAGGGATGTCGATTGAGGCAATCATTTTCTTTTTCTCGGCTTTTGAGCCAATTCACGAGGAAGTTGATTGGACCTTAGTTTATCCCGAACTTGCAGGTATGTCTGATGAGGAAGAACTTCGAAAATATAGGAGTGATAGTAAACATGGTGGTAGTTTAGATGCTGATTCTATTAAGGAGATTATAACAAGTGTTATGGCAAGCGGTGGTCAAGTTGCCAATCAACCATCTGGTTCTTCTGGACAAGTTCAACAAGTTCCTATTGGTGTTCCTGGGGCATTAGTTTTTACTGAAAAGTTTAACAAAATGCTTGAAAATGCGGAAATCGGCCCTGAACTTTTCGATAAAGTAAGCCGCGGTTTAAATAAACTTAGTGATACCTCAACTAAAATTGCGGACATCTCTAATGCTGCTGTGGCAACAAATGAATATGCCGATAAGATGAAGAAAGCCGCTGAATCAATTGGCTCATTCACTGATAACTACTCAAAATCTGGTCAGGTTCTTAACGAATCTATAAACATTCTTTCTGAAAATTATCAAAAAACGGCAGGTATTGTTTCAGAAAGCGGTCAGGATTTCATGAACGGCGTAAGTAAATCTGTGACAAACCTTCAAGATCAACTTACTAAAGCGGGAGAGAACGTTAGCACCCGTATTAATGAATCAGGAAATAAAGTTGCTGCTGATTTAGGAACAGCTGCTAATGGATTAGCAATTACTTATAAACAAGCAACAGATTCACTAAGCCTAACCTATCAACAACTTTCTGATGCTATGAAGGCTAATGGTAATATTATTAGTGAAGGAAGTGGGGGCTATCAAGGACAACTTGAACGATTGAATAAAAACATGTCTGCCCTCAATGCTGCACACGAATTACATCTTCAAGAAACAACTCAGCGACTGAAAGAAGCTGAAAAGGTTTATTCTGGTGTAGATGGGATGATGAAAAAGATTAATACATCAGTTACTGAAACTGAAAAGTTTACTGAAGCTCTTGAGTTACTCAACAAGAATATTTCAGCATTAAATTCTGTTTATGGCAATATGCTATCGGCGATAAATATTATGTCGAATGGCAAATAATCCTTTAGACTAACTGGTCTATGGCTCACGGCAAAGAAACACCTAGGCAAAAAATGATCGGCATGATGTATCTCGTGCTGACTGCAATGCTTGCATTGAACGTATCCACTGATGTACTTAAAGCTTTTGTTTTAGTTGATAATGGTTTATCTAGAACGACTAAAAACTATAGCGCAAAGAACGAAAAACTTTACACTCAATTTGAGAATGCCTATACTCTAAATAAAGTTAAGGTTGGCCCATGGAAGAATAAAGCAGATGAGATAAAAAAAGAAGCACTAGATATTATTGATTATGTCCAAGGACTTAAAAGAGAAATTGTTATATCCGCAGAAGGTCCTGAAACACCTGCGGTAAAAGGGAATGAAATTCTTAGTGAGTTTATTACTCAAACAACCGATACAGAAAAAGGTGCTAATATTCTAATCGGCCTTGAAGGTAGCGGAAAAGCTTTTGAATTAAAACGGAAACTTGTCAAGTTCAGAGAATATTTAATTAGTTTAATTAATGCTCAGAAAGCACCCGAACTTATTTCTTCAATAAATGGCATCCTTAATACCGATAATCCTCCACCCAAAGAGGATGGCACAGTTCAAACATGGGAAAGTTCTCGGTTTGAAGGAATACCCCTAATTGCTGATATGCCTCAATTAACAAAAGTACAAGTAGATGTCCTCAATTGCGAAGCAGAAGTAGTCAACTACCTTTTGCAACAGGTTGGTGCAAATGATTTTAAGTTTAATGTACTAAAAGCCACTGTTATTCCATCTTCAACTTATGTAATTCAAGGCAATGACTTTAAAGCTCAGGTTTTCTTAGCAGCATCAGATACTACACAACAACCAGAGGTGCTTATTTGTAGTTATGATTCAACTTATAACAAAGAAACTGGAGATTATGATTATAGGGTTGCTGGAGGTTCTACTTCTATTCCCGTTTCAAAATCAGGAAAAGGATTATATACCACTAAGGGTACAAAACTCGGTAAAAATTTTTGGTCTGGCCTTATTCAAATGACAGCACCTGATGGATCAATAACGAGAAAACCTTTTAAACATCAATTTGAGGTTGCAACACCCAACGTAGTTGTTTCCCCATCAAAAATGAACGTGTTTTATTACGGAGTTGATAATCCTGTTGAAATTTCAATTCCAGGAATATCAATGGATAAAATTTCTGCTACAATTAGCAAAGGAACAATCAAGCCGACTGGTTCTGATTTTATTGTACAACCAGGATCTGGAACCACAACCTGCGATATTACTGTATACGCTATCGTTGAAGGAACTAAAAGGAATATGGGTACAAAAACCTTTAGAATAAAACAAGTTCCACCTCCAATCCCAAGAGTAAGTGGGATTACAGGAAAAACTGTTCCTAAGAATGAACTCGCAGCATCCCTTGGTGTTGTTGCTGAAATGCCGAAGGATTTTGACTTTGACCTAAAATTTAAAGTTACAAGTTTTACCCTTGCCGCTACAATTAGAGGTTTTAACCAAGAACAGTCATCAAAGGGTCAAGCATTCACCGAGGATCAAAAAAGAATACTAAGTAATCTTCAATCTGGCAATGTTATTAGTATTATTAATATTAAAGCTGTTGGTCCAGGAGGTGATGTTCGAGATCTAAACGATTTAGTTATTAAGATTAAATAATTGATACACGATATGAGACGAGTAACGATTTTACTAACTGGTGCAGCATTATTATTTACGTCTTTAAGCATCTCCGCACAAGACCAAAAGAAAGAATCTTTGGTTACGGATGGCATATACGTTCGTGAGTCTATTCCACAACGCATTCCTATTCCATACCCTTATATCAGAGAGGCAGATATGATGTATACAAAAAGAATTTGGCGCATTATCGATTTAAGGGAGAAAATCAACCATCCTTTATACTATCCAACTCAAAGGATGCAGGACAGAACTAGCCTTGTTCAAAGACTTGTTGATGCAATAAAATATAATGAAGTAAGTGCCTATGATCCAGCCGTTGATGATGAGTTTACTACATTACTTTCCTACAATCAAGTTTTACAAAATTTTGATGCTCTTGACAAAACGAAAACACAACAAAGTATAACAACTGGACTAGATACTACAATTAATGTTAAGGGAGAAATTCGCTGGCAGGATGTAAAAGAGTTACTTGTTAAAGAGGAATGGTTTTTTGACAAACAACTCTCATCCATTCAAGTTAGAATTATTGGAATCTGTCCAATACGTCACTTTTACCGCGAACTTAAAACTGGTGGTGAAGAAGAGGTAGCTGGTGAATTAGTACGTCAACCTCTATTCTGGGTATACTTCCCTGAAGCAAGAAAAATACTTGCAAATACAGCAGTATTCAATAGTTTTAACGATTCACAAAGGATTACATTTGATGACCTTTTCTTTAAGCGTCATTTTAACTCATCCATTACTCAAGAATCAAATGTTTATAATAATCGTCGTGTTCAGGAGTATACTTATGGAGGTATTCCAAATATGCAGGAGTCCGATAGGATCAAAAATGATTTATTTACATTTGAACATGATCTTTGGGAATATTAAAAAAATAAAAAAAGCCTCGAATAATTCGAGGCTTTTTTATTTCATAGATAATCGTTCTAGGTATACTTTTCTCCCTTTTCGATAAGGACATCACTTACAAACCTCTTTATCTCCTGCTCATCACTCTTTTTACAAACGAGGAGAATATCATCGGATTCAACAACAATGTAATCATCTAAGCCTTGAAGTATTACTAACTTACTATCAGGAACATTTACCAGAGTATTCTTTGAATCATAAATCATTACATTTTTTCCATTTATTGCATTCTTCTTATCATCCTTATTTGAGTGTGAATACAGAGATCCCCAAGTGCCCAAGTCAGACCAACCAAATTCCGAGCAAATTACAAATACATTCTCTGCCTTTTCCATTACGCCATAATCAATAGAAACATTCCGACATTCTGAATAGGATTTCTCGACACATGATAATTCGCTTTTGGTTTCAAATTGAGAAGAAATTTCTTTGAAAAGCCCATCCACCTCGGGTAAGTATTTTTCAAATGCATTAATAATAGAACCAAGCGACCAAACAAAGATTCCAGAATTCCAATAAAACTCCCCGCTATCAAAAAATACCTTGGCGAGTTCTAGGTTAGGTTTCTCGGTAAATGTTTTAACCTTCTTGAGGTTTGGAATGTGCTTGTCTGCTATTGCACCAACCTGTATATAACCATAACCAGTTTCTGGACGATTTGGTTTAATTCCAAGTGTAAGTAGTGCATCATTTTTAGATGCAAAACCTACTGCGCTATTTATAGTTTCAACAAACTTATCCTCATTAAGAATTAAATGATCGCTTGGGGCAACAATTACAATCGCATTGGGATTCTTCTTTTTGATTTTATAGTTTGCAAACGAAATGCAAGGGGCGGTATTTCTTCGCATTGGCTCAAGAACAATCTGTTCTTCCACTATATTTGGCAACTGCTCAAGTACTAAATCTCTATAAATTTGACTCGTTACAATGATAATATTCTCAGGAGGGCAAATTCTGCTCATCCTTAAAAATGTTTGCTGTAAAAGTGTTTTTCCTGTTCCTAAAATATCAATAAACTGTTTTGGTTTTGTCGTCCGACTTAACGGCCAGAATCGACTTCCAATACCACCAGCCATTATCACACAGTGTATATCTCTATTCTCCATAATATTGATATGTTAAATTTGATACAAATGTAATAAACATATTTGGGTTAAGAACTCGCTATAAAACATACCCATTAACTAGTTATCAGTCAATTTATCCAAAACAAATTCGTTATAATTTGGTGGTTTAAATATCAACAATGAAAAAACTAAAGTAACTTTGCGCTCGTTATGAGACTATTCAACCTAGTTGGTTCCTATTTCCTTCTTTTGGGTAAGGTATTTGCCAAGCCAGAAAAGAAAATGATTTACTATAAACTAACTGTAAAAGAGATAGAGAAACTTGGCTTAAACTCTATTATTATTGTTGCCATTATTTCCGCCTTTATGGGCGCCGTAATTACTATTCAAACAGCCTATAATACAGAAAACCCATTTTTACCCTCCTACCTAATTGGTTTAGCTGCTCGCGACAGTATTCTTTTAGAATTCTCTTCAACCATAGTGGGATTAATACTCGCAGGAAAAGTTGGATCAAATATTGCTTCAGAGATTGGAACCATGAAGGTCACACAACAAATTGATGCTCTAGAGGTTATGGGTGTTAATTCTGCGAGTTACCTTATTCTTCCTAAGATAATTGCAACCATGTTTTTTAACCCCTTTCTTACTATGTTGAGTATTGTTGTTGGTATTATCGGGGGTTGGTCTGTTGGCGTTTTTACTGGGGTTGTAACTACACAAGAGTATATTAATGGTATTCAATACGCATTTATCCCTTATTATATAACATATGCTTTAATAAAGACTATTGTTTTTGCCTTTTTGATTACTACAATATCAGCTTTTCAGGGGTATAATGTTGAAGGAGGATCTCTTGAAGTTGGACAAGCAAGCACAAGGGCTGTTGTTGCAAGTAGTGTGGCTATCCTCCTTTTCAATCTTATCCTAACCCAATTACTTCTTTCATGATCAGCGTTAATCATATAAATAAATCGTTCAACAACCACGCTGTTCTAAAGGACATCAGTGCAACTTTTGAGCAAGGAAAAACGAATCTCATTATTGGACAAAGCGGTTCTGGTAAAACGGTTCTCCTTAAGTGTATAGTTGGTCTTTTTGACGTTGATGAAGGAGATATTTTTTACGAAGATGTTCATTTTAATAAAATTGGCTTCCACGAAAAAAAAGAAATTCGTAAAAAAATTGGAATGCTGTTTCAGGGAGGCGCCCTTTTTGATTCCTCTACCGTTGAAGAAAATGTAATGTTTCCTCTTGATATGTTTACCAACATGACCTTTGAGGAAAAACTCGAAAGGGTTAATTCATGCCTAAAGAGGGTAAACATAATTAATTTCAACCATCTTTTCCCTGCCGAAATTAGCGGTGGAATGCAAAAAAGGGTAGCCATTGCAAGAGCCATCGCTTTAAATCCTAAGTTTCTTTTTTGTGATGAACCTAACTCGGGTCTCGATCCAAAAACTTCAATTCTTATAGATGAACTGATTAAGGAGATTACGGAAGAATATAATATTACAACAATTGTTAATACTCACGATATGAATTCCGTTATGGGTATTGGAGATAAAATTATCTTTATCTACGAAGGTCAAAAATGGTGGGAAGGTACAAAGGAAGATGTTCTACATAGCGATAATAAAGAATTTAATAGCTTTGTATTTGCTTCTGCTTTAACCAGAAAAATAAAAGGTATTCTTTAGTTTATCCATGGTTTTTTATCCATTCTAACTTTTCGGGCTGTAAGATTTCAATTGTAGTCCCCTCAATAGATATTATTTTATCCTTACGAAATTCTGAAAGTATTCTAACAACATTCTCAACTCTCATATCTATTAATTCGCCAATCTCTTTTCTTGAAACTGGCAAGTTAAACTTAGTGGATTCGTAAACTTCTTTTGAAAACAGATCAAGAATAAAGGCTATTCTGCCTCTAAGCTGACGATTATCAATATCTAACTTGGTATTTAAAAGCAAATCGGACACCTGACTTATTTTCTGGAGAAGACTGAATGCAAATTTCCCGCTTTCCTGAACAAGTTTATTTATAAGTTCAAATTCAACTATACAAAATTCTGAATCCTCAATTGCAATAATTGAGTATGGATGAACGGGTGAGGAGAATAAACTTAATAGACCAACAAAATCTTTAGGCCTAGCAATTCCAACAAGTTGTTCCTTGCCATCGCTTGAGACTCTGCTTAACTTTGCCAATCCAACTCTCAAAAAAATAAAATCCTTAATCTTATCTCCCTGTTTAATAATCACTTCGCCCTTTTTAGCCTTTAAAAGATCTTTACCCGTTGAAAGCAATTCCAGCTGTTCGTTTGAAAGGCAATTAAAAACGGTAGATCGAAAACCGCACTCGCCACAAGATTCTCCTAAGCATGGTATTTGCATTTTATCGCTCATTGATATTTATCAATCTTGATATTTAACAAAGGTGTTAAATTACTTATTAATTTTAAAAACGCAATCTTTGTGAAAAGATTAACAATTGCGAGATTATGAATAAAATTGTAATACTTGGTGCCGGCACAGGCGGAACAATCATGGCAAATAGGCTCTATAAGTCTTTGTCCAAAAAAGATTGGGAGATAACCATTATCGATAACGATCCGATTCACTACTATCAACCCGGATTTCTTTTTATTCCCTTTGGAACATATAAAAAGGAAGACGTTGTAAAACCAAAGGCTGATTTTATTCCCAAAGGAGTTAAGTTTGTCTTAAATAAAATTGATAGGGTTGATCCAAAAACTAATAATATTTTCCTAGATAGCGGAAATGTAATTAGTTACGATTATCTTATTATTACCACAGGAACTCACATTAAACCCGATGAAACTCCTGGTTTAATGGATAGCCTTTGGAGGAAAAAAATATTTGATTTCTACACCTTGGAGGGATCTCTTGCTCTTCACGAGTTCTTCAAAACATGGCAAGGGGGAACACTCGTTTCAAGCATTGCTGAAATGCCATTCAAATGCCCTGTTGCACCGTTAGAGTTTGTCTTTCTTGCCGATGAGTATTTCACAAAACGAGGAATCAGAGATAAAGTAAAAATTATCTATACAACCCCTTTATCTGGAGCCTTTACAAAACCCAAGAGTACTCTTATACTTGGAGATCTCCTAAAAGAAAAAAATATTGAAGTAGTCACCGATTTCTATATTGAAAGAATTGATAATGATAGCCAAACAATTCACTCATTCGATGGCAGAGAGGTGAAATTTGATGTTCTATCATTTGTACCCGTTAATATGGGTTCAGATTATATTGCAAAAAGTGGTTTAGGGGATGATTTAAACTACATTCCAACGAATAAGTTTACTCTGCAAAGCGATCAATTCGAAAATATTTTTGTGCTTGGAGATACTTCTAATATTCCAACCTCTAAGGCCGGGGCTGTAGTTCATTTTGCATCAGAAATATTAACAGAGAATATGCTGTCAATATTTAGGGGCGAAGCACCAAAAGCACAATTTGATGGCCATGCCAATTGCTTTATTGAAACTGGCTTTGGAAAAGCGGCATTAATTGATTTTAATTACGATGTAGAACCTTTACGAGGGGCTTTCCCAATCCCAGTTTTTGGTCCAATGAAACTTCTGAAGCCTACAAGAATTAATCATTTTGGAAAGCTTGCATTTCGTTGGATTTACTGGAATATACTACTTAAAGGACGAGATCTTCCGGTTAGTACAAACATGTCGATGAAAGGAAAAATAGTTGACTAAAAATAATATATTTAAAACTTATTAATAAAACTCAATCGTTATGACAGAAAAAATATTTGCAGGGGTTAGCGTAACTGTTACTGATGAAGGTTACTTAACCGTTCCATCACAATGGACAAAAGAAATTGCTATTGAAATCGCAAAAGAAGAAGGTCTTACACTCACCGATAAGCATTTTGCAGTAATTGAATACTTAAGAGAGAGAGTTTTAAAAGGTGAAGCTCTTACTATTCGTTCGATTGGAAAATCGGGTGTTGTTGATACAAAAGGCTTTTATGAACTATTCCCTGGTGCACCATTAAAAAAAGCCACCAAAATTGCTGGAGTGGCAAAACCTGTAAGCTGCGTTTAATACTAACTCATTAAAAACAAAAAAGATGGCAAACTTAGATCATCCAATAAAAAAAGTAATGATTATTTGCGCTAAAGCAAATATCGAAGATGTATACGCTGCTTTGGTAATGGCAAATGGAGCAGTAATGGAGGGTATTGAAGCAAAAGTGTTCTTTACTTTCTTTGGCCTTGATGCGATAACTAAAAAGCAAATGAAGAAACTTCATACTGCCACGGTTGGAAATCCAGGAATGAGAATGCCAGGAGGGCTTCCCTTCCCTTCTATTCTCGGAATGCTTCCGGGTGTTGAGGCCGGTGTATCAGCAATGATGAAGAGCCAGATGGAAAAACTTGATATTCCACCTGTTGATGAATTTCTTGAACTAATTACAGCTGGCGGTGGCGAGATTTATGCTTGTAAACTTGCAGTTGAAATGTTCGGTTTAAAGAAGGAGGATTTCTGTGAGCATGTTAAAGATATTATTACCATCGGTCAGTTCTACGAATTGGCTGCTGGCGAGGGAACACAAATCATTTTTACTTAAAAATATTTCAAAAATGAAAGAGAGGAGCCCTTTGTGACTCCCCTCTTTTGTGTTTTTATTGTTTCATCATCTCATCTCTTTTGGCCTTATAGAGTGCGCCTTCTCTCCAGTTCGGGTATTTATCTGTCATACCCAACTTATACCCCAATTCAAAATAAACCATTATATCTTCTACCATTCCATCAAATTTCCAAATATTTGGCTCGTAGTTATCTGTTGGTTTATGATAATTGCCTGAAATCCATTTACTCATAGTATCAAACGACCACTGCTTGCCATGTTCAATATTATCAACACCAAATGACATGTTGATTGATGGGATACCTACCTTTGAAAAACTAAAATGATCGGAACGATAATAACCACCTCTTTCAGGTGATGGATCTGGTGCTGCGTATCGATTATGCTCTTTTAGAATCTCTATAGCATAATCATCTAATTCAGAAAAACCATAACCTGAAATAGTCATATCCTTTGTTTTACCAAAAATGTTTAAAGCATCCATATTAATCACCGCAATGGTTTTATTTAGAGGAAAGATTGGATTTTCTGCATAATACTCGCTCCCTAATAATCCTTGCTCCTCGCAGGTTATAGCCATAAAAACTATTGATCTTTTAGGTTTGACTTTAAGATTGCTAAAGTTTTCAGCCAGCTGTATTAATGCGGCAGTTCCCGTTGCATTATCAAGTGCACCATTAAGAATTGAATCTCCTTTCAGTTTTGAATTAATTCCAAAATGATCCCAATGACCTGTGTAAATGATATACTCATTAGCTAAATCGGTTCCCGGAATTAACGCTAACACGTTATTTGACCTTATGTACTCTACTTTATTCTTAAAATTAATTGAAGTACTTAACTTCATGTCAACGGATGTAAATCCTCGTGTTGATGCGGTTTTAAGTTGTTGATCATAATCTAATCCTGCAATTTTAAAAACTCTGTGGGCAGCTTCGTTTGTAAGCCAACCCTGAAGTTTAAGACCCGATTTTGTTACAGTATTATCGGCCAAGTAAAAACGAGTACCCGACCAACTGTTTTGTACTACTCCCCATGGGTAAGATGCTGCCTCTGTTTCATGTACAAGAATTATTCCTGCCGCACCTTGCCTTGCGGCTTCCTCGTACTTATAAATCCATCGTCCATAATAGGTCATGTTCTTACCTTTGAAAAGAGTACTATCTCGAAATCCGGGATCGTTAACAAGAGCAAGTACAACTTTCCCTTTTACATCAATATCTTTGTAATCGTTCCAATTAAACTCAGGAGCGTTAATACCATAGCCAACAAAAACTAGGTTTGATTTTGATATCTCTATGTTTTCAACCGGTTGAGGAGTGCCTCCAATAAAATCATCGGAGAAGTTTAGTATTAGGGTCTCTGCTCCCTTTGATAGTTGAAGTTTCGTGGTCTGATCCGAAGTAATTTTTAATAAAGGAACCTCCTGAAAATAGCTATTCCCATTACCTGGTTTAGCCCCAATCTGCTTAAATTGTTCCTCCAGATATTGAATTGTCTTCTTTTCTCCTATAGTTCCTGGAAATCGACCTTGAAACTCATCGGAGGCGAGCGTTGCAATCCTAGTTTTAAACTCCTCTAAATTGAAATTCTCAGAAGTAAAATCAACCTTTTGTTTGTTGCTATTGCAGGAAACAATAATTGTTAAAAAGATTAGTTTAAAAATGTTTAGTGGATTTTTCATCGGTTTAGTTTGAAAGTCTGGTTTGACTAAAATATCAATAAAATGATTTTCAAAAACATCATTACATCAACTAATTAGAATATCAACTCAGGTAAATGGTTTAATATCTTGATTTAAAAAGATATTTCCTCCACCTGTCGCTATTGAAGATTAAAAAATCTTTCTCTAAAATTTCTACCTTTGCTTTTTGTAAAAACATTTGAAAATGATAAATCGTAGAGTTCGTGTTCGCTTTGCCCCAAGTCCCACAGGGCCATTGCATATAGGAGGTGTTCGTACCGCTTTGTTCAACTATTTTTTTGCTAAAAAGCATGGCGGTGATTTTTTACTCAGAATAGAGGATACCGATTCGCAACGTTTTGTGCCTGGAGCAGAGGAATACATCAACGAATCGTTACGTTGGTGCGGAATTAAGATTGATGAGGGCGTTGTTGAAGGAGGCAAACACGCTCCCTATCGCCAAAGCGAGCGTAAAGCAATTTATAAGCAATATGCTGATCAGTTAGTGGCTTCGGGTAATGCTTACTTTGCTTTCGATTCCCCTACTACTCTTGAGGAGATGAGAAAGGCGGATGAAGCCAAGGGTGAAACTTTCACATATAACTATAAGGTAAGAAATCAATTACAAACTTCTCTTGTATTGACTAAGGAGGAGGTAAACAAAAGAATTGAGAATGGCGATCAGTGGGTTATCCGATTTAAAATGCCCGAAAATGTTGAGGTAGTAATGCATGATCTAATTCGAGGCGAGGTTACCGTAAATACCTCAACCCTTGATGACAAAGTTCTTTTTAAAAGTGCAGATATGCTCCCAACCTATCATCTGGCAAATGTTACCGATGATTATTTAATGGAGATATCACATGTGATTAGAGGCGAAGAGTGGTTACCATCGTTACCCTTACATGTTCTACTATACAAAGCACTTGGATGGACAGAAAGTATGCCCCTTTTTGCACATCTTCCTTTGCTTTTAAAACCAACAGGCAATGGCAAACTGAGCAAACGAGATGGCGATAAAATGGGATTCCCAGTATTTCCCCTATTCTGGAAATCACCAGAAGGTGAAACTTCGAGGGGTTATCGTGAGGATGGTTATTTCCCAGAAGCCTTTATCAACCTCCTTGCACTACTAGGTTGGAATTCTGGTACCGAACAGGAAATATTCAGCATGGATGAGCTTATTCAACTGTTCTCGCTCGAAAGGGTAAATAAATCAGGCGCACGATTCGACCCAGAAAAAGCAAAATGGTTCAACCATCAATATCTTGTACAAAAAAGTAATGCTGAATTAGCAACGCTATTCATGAATTACCTTAACGATAAGGGTGTTAAATCAGAATTTGCAAAGGTTGAGAAAATAGTGGGGTTAGTTAAGGAGCGTGTAAATTTTGTTCATGAGATTTGGGAACAATCGTTCTTTTTCTTCACTTCCCCTGCTTCATATGATGAAGTCACTGTTAAAAAAGCATGGAATGCCGAAACATCAGATTTAATGAAAAAAGTACTATCATTTCTACCAACGATAGAGCTCTTTAATGCTCACGAAATTGAAACTCAATTAAAGGATTATATTAATACAAATAACCTTGGAATGGGCAAAGTGATGAATGCCCTGAGATTGTGCCTTGTTGGTGCATCTAAGGGTCCAGGGGTGGCTGAAATTTGCGAGGTGATTGGAAAGGAAGAGGTGATTATGCGCATTAACAAAGCCATTACAACTATTCAAATCTAATTGTTAAATATTATTCGTTGGATATTATAGGATAATTGAGTTTTTGGAAAACTCCGCATAAACACAATGGAGAGGGTGTCTTAATTTTTTTAGACACCCTCTCCTTTTAATTTACACAAGGACTACTCCTTTTTCTCAGAGGTACAACACCTATTTTTCCATTCCTCTTTCATCTTCTCGCGTTCTTCAGGACTCATATGCCAACGATGCATCCCTTCGTGGAAATGACCGTGGTGACGGCAACATTTAAATCCTCCAAATAGAATTTTCGCAAGAACAAACAACCCAACTGCTTGCCAGAATGTAATAGTATGCCATCCAAATAGTACTGGAGTTAACCAATTCCATAATGACATCACAACAAATCCAAGAAGAAATCCTAAGGCTGCTATCCCAATCGGGATCAAGATTATTCTTAGTATCCAAAATCGTTTGCTTCTTTCGCTACCACAACACATCATAATTTCTAAGTTTTATTTGTTATTATTTGTAATACAATTTTTCAAGACGTTCTCGCAAATATGCAATTGCGTAACGCTTTCGCGATATGAGGGTTTTAGTATTATCACCGGTAATTTCAGCAATTTGTTGAAAGGTTAGACCCTCCAGCTCGTTCCAGATAAACACCTGACTTTGTTCTGGGGGTAATTCATCCAAAGCAGCGAATATTGCTTCCCTAACAGTTTTTTGTTCAAACTCACTCTCGGGGTTAACAATATCAGCAAGGATGGCCTCAGGATAAAACATTTCATTATCCTCATCTTCATAGGCGAGATCTTCCAATGATTGTGGTTTCTTTTTCCGTTGTTTATCCACAATTCTATTTCGGCTAACCCTGAAGAGCCATGCACTTAGCTGTTCAATAGGTTCAATGTCAACAATACTACTAAGCTGATACCAAACATCCTGCAGTATATCTTCTGCATCAGCATCATTCTTGACACGGCTTCGGATAAATTTGAATAGTTGTTTTCCGTAATTCTGCACAGCATTTATTATGTTCTGCTGTCGCTCTTGAGCCATTGATAATACAATTAAATCCTCCATATACTAGGGAAGACGAATATGGAAGGGAATTACTTTAAAGATATGAGGTTTTTTTTATTCAATATCACTATTTAATAGTTCCGTCAGTCAAACTATTGAAAATGAATGGGTTTTATAATAAAAAAGAAGGGAGGCAACATAAATGTGCCTCCCTCCACTTCTTAGTATTTAGAAAATGTAGTATTGTAATGCTGCCCTAAATCCAAAATCTACTGTTTTAATTGTTGATATTGGAGCATACATTCTATTGAAGTTATAATTTACATTTGCGTTAATTTGTAATCGCAATTTCTCTGAAAAATAGTAATTGCATGACCCTGCAATGTTTGGGGTAATTTCTATTCTATCATTCGTATCCACATTGAAATATTTAGTTAAAACAATACCACTTCCAAAATTAATTACTGTTCTTGTATTAGGAATATATGATAAAAAATAACTAGCCTGCCCACTAATTGATTGGTAATTGTTTATAGCTGAATATGAACCTACTGTATCATATTTAAAAATATTGAAAGAACCATTTAAAGAATAACCCTCTTGCCATTTAAGACCTTTAATCCATGATGAGCCAAAGCCCGCGTTGAAACCAATCCCATATCGGGTTAATTCATGCCTCTGTTTTGAGATTACTAAATCATTTAATGTGTATTTATAAAAATTATTATTGTAGGACAGTATTGGAGATACTCCAAAGAACCAACTTTTACCTGTTTGCCAACTCTGTGAGCGTGCGTAATTCCAGTTATCATTAATAATACCAAAATATAGACCATCCGTTTTAGTAGTTAGGCCTTTTGATACAAGAAACGAATCAACGGCAACATACTCTTGTATCCTTTTTGTTCGAGTGTCGATTACCCTTTTATTTAATGTTTTTGTAATGAAGTCTGCAAGTTCAAAGACTTCGTCCTCATTTGGAGATCGGGATAAACGCCCCTGTTTAACAAGATCATCGAGTATATAAATAGCTAACCGGGCATCCGTTACATTCTCATAACGGCCTCTACCAATCTGAATTGATAACATATTATTTGCAAAAAAGTAGTTGTTAAGGGTTTTAGAAACATCCGTGAAATTATCTTGCCTACTATGCGATTGTGAGGGCGACATATATGTTGAGAAGTTGATTGCAAAGAAATTTTTATCCGAAATATAAAATTTGTTATTTATTGATGCGCTTAGATAGAGCGAGTTACTAGAACTGGAATATGTGTTGATTGAAGAAACTTCACTTTTCCCATAATTATTATTAAAACCGAAACTAATGTTTTGATTTCCATAATATTTTCTGCTTTGACTGGTTGAAGAATATGAAATACCTCCATTAGAAGATAAATTATTCTGATTTGAATTGGTTGATGAATTTATATATCGACCTTCATTATTAAAATTTAAGTTAGTGCTCAATGATTTGTACCTAAAATCAGTGAGTTTATACTTATTCAAGTTAATATTATCAAATTGGGCTTTTGAGTTAAACCCTATTAATACTAGCATTCCCAACAATAGATAAATTAAGTGTTTCTTATTCATAGTTAAAATTTTAAGTGTTTAATATAATTTGCATTTTCATATTATCTGCTACAATTTCAGGCATTGGTCTAAAATTCTAATTGTTAATCATGCATGTTGACTCTTGGTTATCTTTATTTACTTCTTTTTATTCTACCCTTTCTGCTCTGGGTTTGTTTTTTGTGTGTAATATTCTACCTGTAATAATCGACGAAATAGAACAACTCAAAACTATTGTTGGAATAGTGTAACGAATCGTTTTGGGTTTTTGCGGTGCAGATCCTGATGAGTAGGGGAAAACGTTATTGTTCATCACATTTTTAGTAAAATTATACTGTGCTAACTTCATCTCGTATTCACTTTTCCTGTCAGCATTTATTATTGCATCTAAACTAAAAAGAACCGATGATGTAAATGTCCCTATAATTCCCCAAATGATCATCAATCTGGCATTCTGATAGTTTTTACCAGCAGGTGTTATTAACCATTTCTGGTTTGTAGATACCGGATCAATGATAAATCGTGTTTTGTAACTACGGTTATCTGTAATTACAAGTGAAACAGGGTTATTCCTTTCGAAATAATGGGTGCTTGGTGCATTACATAAAAAATCTAATTTAGTAAATGACCCGTGTTGAGAAGTAAAATGGTCACCAACAAAACCTGATGTATTGATCTCTCCCAAACAAATTTCCTTATACAAAGAAATTGGCCGATCAGACTGCGTTTGAAAAATAACTTTAACTCTTGTTGAATCCTGTCCATTTACGTTAACGCAAAAAGTTATCAGGGCAATGAAAATAATCAATTTAAATACTGTTGCCCGAGCAAATGTCTTTTTTTTGCTTGACTGATCGAACCTGTTGATTTGTCCAGAAACGATACGCTTTACAGAACTCGTTAACGTAGTTGTGGAAGCAAACTTACTTAGATCACTCATAGTTTTAGGGTTATAAGGGTTAGCTTATTCACTACAAATGAAGACTCATTTGGATGCACTTACAAATACTTTATCATGAACACGTCGATCAAATTCACAAATGAGCATTTTATCGCATTATCATTGTAACTACAATTTCTCAATCCCAAGGAGTATTGGTAATTCTTTATGTATAATTGCCTTAATTCGTCAATGTTTTTATACTTTTGATGATAAAAGCGGCATTCTCGATGAATTCATTTCTTCAATTAATATCATTTATATGTATTATTCTAGGCTTATCGGCTAAAGGCGTAATTGCACAAACACAATATTCAAACCCTGAAACTTTTAATATCATAAATGGATTACCTAACAACGAGGTAAGGTGTTTACTGAAAGACTCTAAGGGTTATATTTGGGTTGGTACATCATACGGATTAGCAAAATACGATGGTAATAAGTTTTCGGTTTTTAAGCATCAGCCAAATTCAAATAGCATCTCGGGTGATGTTATAACAGTCATCTTTGAAGATGATAAGAAAAACATTCTGGTCGGAACCAATGGGTTATCGATATTAGAGCGTAAGACCAGTAAATGGAAGAACTATCTGCATGATCCCAACAACAAGCTATCTATAAGCAACCCAGGAGTATCTTCAATAGCGCAGGAGAATGATAGTATATACTGGATTATCACCTATAATGGGGTAAATAAATTCAATATCAATACAGGTAGGTTTACCAATCTAAAATTTAATGTTAACTCAAGGATTCTTTCTTCGAAAATATTAGACTTTGTGCCCAATAGAAGTATCTCCTTCTTTATTTCTTTCACCGCCTATCAGTACGATTTAATAAATAATACATATAAAGCACTAACTATTAGCAATTTTGAGTTTAATAACGACATTGTATTTAATCGCAATATTATTGGTATTAAACGCTTAGGGTTAGATAAATATAAACTTGTCAGGTACGATCTTTCAACAAAAAAGGAATACTCACTTTTGGCAGTTAACGATGGTAATTGCTTACTATTTCATGATAATGAGACTCTTTATCTGGTATATAAAAACAAAATTTGCTCCTTTAATGCAACTTTTAAACTAACAAAAACCATATTCTTTCAGCCTCAAAAACTGAAATCGAAAATAGAGTATTATTGTGGACTAAAGGAAGAAAATGGGACTATTTGGATTGGAACAAGTACTGGCTTATTTAAAATTCCTCCAAGTTCACCCTTTCATATTCTTGACGGAAATAATGGGTTGACTAATGAGTACATAAGATCTTTGGCAATTGACAGCCGTAATAATTTATGGATTGGTGTTCGGCAGGGTGCTACATACCAAATTCCTAAAGCAGATACTCTTACAGCAAACAAAAGGAAAAGTGTCAATAGTTTCCTCTTCCCTACTATTAATGGTGAAGTGTATGCAACAAATCAAATTCTTGAGTTAAAAAACAAAGATTTTCTATTTGTAACTAACAAGGCTATTTACTACTATAGTGCACTTTTACAGAAATTCACAGATCAGTTTTACATCCCCAAAAATGGACAATATTTTTCAGCCCTTGAGATACCCGGTGGCATTCTAATTGGCTCGCTTGAAAAGCCAACCCTTTTCAAGGTAATTGTTGATTCGAATAGAATAAAACTGGACACATCGATTAAAATACAGAACATGCCTGATGTTGTTTACTCCCTTTATAAAGATACTGAAAACGAAGTGTGGCTGGGTGGAGAGGGGCTGTATAAACTCCATTTCAAGGGTAGTTCGAATAGTATTAACGTTGAAACCATTATTCCCTCAATCAATGAAACAAACTACACAAATAACTCTGTTTGGAATATTTTAGAAATTGACGATGCCCGATTAATAGTATGTACAACCACCAATGGTTTTTATATTTATAATAAACATCTAAATAAAATTGAACATTTCAATAAAAACAATGGTCTATCTACCGATTTTACCTGTGCTATACAAAAAGACCACAACAACAATTTATGGATGAGCACTAAAGAGGGCATCAGTTTTATTGATTCTAAAAACTATACAATTAAAAACTATACCGTTAAGAATGGCCCTTTTAATTGCGATTTCAATTTTAAAAGTTCTGCAAAAACCCGTAATAATTTCCTTCTTTTTGGCAGTAAACAAGGGATTGTTTATTTCAATCCCGATAGTATTAAATCCAATAGCACTAAATATCCACTTTTAATAAACGAATTTCGGGTATTTGATAATGTCGTTAGGCGAGAACTGAAGCATAAGGATACCATTATTCTAAATCACGATGAAAACTTTTTTTCATTTGAATTCTCGCTACTCGATTTTAGAAATCCAAAGGAAATTCATTATAAATACCAATTACTTAATTACAATAAGACTGAAAGAACTGTAAACAATGGTGTTAATTCGGCTAGCTACACAGATGTTCCTCCAGGAAAATATATCTTCCAACTAACAAGTAGTAATTCAACAGATATTGATTGTGAACAAAAGATTGAATTACTCTTGATTATACGACCAGCCTTTTATCAAACCCTACTATTCAAAATACTAACCGTTTTAATCGCCATTACGATTATTGGTTCAATAATTCTTGTTTTGATTCGAAGGCAGATGTTGCGAAGTAGGCTATATAAAATGGAACTTGATCTTTTGCGAGCGCAAATCAACCCTCACTTCATATTCAATACATTAACCTCAATACAGCAAAGCATTTTGATGAACAGTAAGGATATCGCATCTGATCATCTTTCAAAATTCTCGCGATTAATGAGAATGTGCCTAGATTATTCGCATTTGGAATATATCCCCCTTGAAAAAGCAATACATTTTTATAAAACATACGTATCTGTGGAATCTGTAAATCTTGATGAAGAAATCTCTTTCCAAATAACTGTTGATAAAACTATTGATTCCAAAAAAACATTGATATCTCCAATGCTTATTCAACCTTTTATTGAAAATGCAATCATTCATGGGCTTGCACCAAAACAAAAGGATATGCATTTAGAACTTACTATAAACAAAATGGGCGGATTGTTGATTTGTACTATTCAGGATAATGGCATTGGTAGGGTAAAGGCATCTGAAATTGCACAAAAGAAAGCAAATGGTCACCAATCGATGGGCATTGAACTCACTAAAAAAAGGATTCTACTACAGTTTCAGAAGAATTTGTTAATTAAAGATTCTATAGATATAACTGATAACTATGATGAAAATGGAAATCCAACAGGAACTACCGTGATGTTGAAGATTCTATATCGTTTATAATCGATAACTTATAATAATTAACCCGAGTTGCTAGTTGCACTCAACCCTACCAAGAAACCAACTCTTTCAATTTCCTTGATGTTTCTATATCAAATAAAATCAATTAAATAATAACATGAAAAATATTGATTTTCAAATTTTAGCAATTTTCGGATTTCAAAACGAGTTGCCATTTACTACTTTTGTTGTATTATGACAGATTACGAAAGAATAGCAAAGGCCATCGAATTTATTCATTCAAATTTTAAGGAACAACCTAATTTGGATGAAGTTGCAAGGCAGGTTTACTTAAGCCCTTTTCATTTTCAAAGGATGTTTAAAGAATGGGCTGGAGTAAGCCCTAAAAAGTTTCTGCAATTTTTAAGCGTTGAGTATGCCAAAAGACTACTTAGCAACGACATGTCGTTATTTGAAGTAAGTTACGAAACTGGTCTTAGCAGCACTAGCAGACTGCACGATTTGTTTATTACAATCGAAGGCATGTCGCCTGGAGTGTATAAAAACGGAGGCAAGGATCTGCAAATCAACTACAGTTGTGCTGAAACAATTTTTGGGGATGTTATTATTGCTTCAACCGATAAGGGAATTTGTCACCTGAATTTTTCAGACAACAAGCAAAATGAAATTGAAAGTCTTACAAAGCAATTCCCCAATGCTTCCCTTATTCAAAGAACGGATTTAATGCAACAAAATGCGCTCAAATTCTTTTCTAACGATTGGAGCGATTTGCAAAAAATTAAACTGCATTTAAAAGGTACCGACTTTCAAATTAAAGTGTGGCAATCGCTTCTGAAAATTCCATCAGGTAATGTATCTACCTATTCCAGGATTGCAGAAAACATTAATAACCGGCAAGCTGTTAGGGCCGTTGGAACAGCTATAGGCAGTAATCCTGTTGCTTATCTCATTCCCTGTCATAGGGTTATCAAATCATCTGGGCAAATTGGCGAATACCATTGGGGTTCAACACGAAAAAATGCGATACTGGGATGGGAAGCATCAAAAATAGCCGCTGAAGATTAAGACAGCAAGAAACGGATTGTGCACGGAAGTATAGCGGTCTATTTTTGCAGAAAAAAATAGATAGTTATGAGAAATTTCAGAATTGTTCCATTGACCCCGGAATTTGTTAGCAAGATTAAATCATCACAAAAGGATGATTTTGGACACGACATTGTAGAGCAAGTCGCATCGGGATATGGGCCATGCAGACTGTCCTTAAAACCTTTCGAAATAGGTGTGGATAAGCGATTACTTTTGAGTTACAGCCCTTTTGAAATAGACAATGCCTACAATCAGCCGGGACCGGTTTTTATTCATAAAAAAGATGTCGAACCTTATAGCGATATTTATCGATTTCCAAAGGAAATAAAAGATGACAAAGTGAATTTTCCTCTTTCACTGATCGGCTATAGTAAAGACCAACAAATGATATTTACGCAATTGGTGGGCGATGCTGATGTTGACGACCTGATAGCAGAAATATTCGATCATAATCCGGATGTGAAATACTTGCATGCACGTAACGCAGAACCCTGTTGCTTTATTTGTAAAATCGAAAGAATTTGAAACTGGGCTTTTGTATTTCGGGTTAAGATTGTTGCCTTCACAATGCAACGAAAAATGAATGAAAATCATCTATCACATGAAGTAAATTAGGTAAATGAACCCTTTAGTCACTATACTTGCTCTTATAATTGGCGGTTATATGCTCATTGATGGAATTTATGTTATTCTGAAAGGTAAATATATCGATCCGGAAAAATCAGGTCTCTGGGCAAATTTATTTAACAAACTCAACATAGATGTTTTTCAACTGGGGCCATTGTTCATTTGCATGGGATTGTTTTGGCTTATCTGGATATTTGCTCTGTGGGCAAATCAAATCTGGACATTCGGATTTGGACTTTTTGTTTCAGTACTAACGCTTTGGTACATATCAGTTGGAACATTGTTTTCAATTATTATTGTTTTACTCTTTGCAGCAAAACATAAATTAAGGATATAACAATTTTGCATTCTCTTTCTTCTTATTGCTAAGTTGAGAGAACATCATTATTCACGAAGTTATAGATAAACATATCGATAAAGAAGATGAAACCAAGGATTCAAACAATTGACGAAAAAAAAGTAGTTGGGATCAGACTATCAATGAGCTTAACAAACTACCAAGTAGGTAACCTCTGGAAAAATTTTATGCCAAGGAGAAATGAAATCACCGACAAACTAACGGACGATTTAATTTCAATGGCAATTTATAAACCGGAACATTTCACTGATTTTAAGCCAACGAACGAATTCGAAAAGTGGGCGGCTGTTGAAGTTTCAAGTTTTGACAAAGTACCGGATGAAATGGAGATTTTCGTTTTGCCAGGTGGACTTTATGCCGTTTTTGATTACAAAGGCTTAAATACAGATCATTCAATTTTTCAATACATTTTGGGAACATGGTTGCCAGACTCAGAATATACCTTAGACAACAGGCCTCATTTTGAAGTGTTAGGCAACAAATATAAAAATAACGACCCCAAATCGGAAGAAGAAATTTGGATACCAATCAAACGAAAATAATGTGTGAAAATAAATATGTAAAAAAGTATCCGCAATAATTTCTAATGAACCTGCGCAAATAGTAAAATGTAGCCAAATGGCTTGCTTTTATCCAATGCATGAATGAGATCTTCTTAGTTGCGCACAAAAGCCTGTTTGTTGTAAACTGTTAAGTAGAAATTGCTTCCGATTACAGAGATTTATATTAGTGGTCATTGCAGGGCGACACGCAGACAGCAAAACATTAATGAAATGACAAAATAACTTCTAATAAAAGCATTGACATTTTGCCTTACATTGGCATACGGACAAAATAAACAGACGACAACAAGAACGAACTAAAATCAAAAGACATCAGAAGAAATGGGAAATATTGAAACAGTAAAAAAAATGTATGAGCTTTTTGCTACCAAAGACAATAATGCAATAAGACAAATATTTGACGAAAACATAAAGTGGAACCAAATGAAAGGTTTCCCATGTGGCGGACAACATATTGGAGCGGCCGCAGTATTTGAAAAGGTTTTTGGTGGGTTCAGAAAAAATTGGACAAATTGGAAAGCAACAATTACACGTTATATTGACATCGGTGACGGAGTTTTTGTTATTGGTTTTTACGAAGGAACTTTTAACGCTACAGGAAAATATATGAAATCGGACTTTGCCTGTGAATACAAAGTAAATGACGGAAAAATAACAGAGTTCAATCAATATACAGACACATTTCTAATTGGACAAGCAATGGGACTGACCAAAGAATAAAACAGCGAACCGCTAACATCGGTTTTATGCAAATGGGGCTGAACTGCTAAATTCAACAGTTGTAATTCTAATCGACTTTTGTACTGAATTGAACATTTGAGTTCCTATTCCCTACCTGCCCAAAGCCGTTTAACGAAGGAGGAATATAACTCATTGACTTCTGCAAAAGTTAAATGAATGACGCTATAAAAAAAATACCAATATCATTGGACAAAGACCGACAAAAATGCATGGAATGTGGGATGAACGAATATCTTATCAAGCCTTTTATCAAGGAGAAATTTTATCAAACGCTTATAAATCTCAGAATCCACGTTGATTTAAAGCACACTCGGTCTTTTACTGGTAATATTAAAACTTTCGGATTCCGATAAGGTTTAAAAAATTGACTATGAAAAATTTTGTTATAAAATCAAGTCTTGTAATAGTATTTGGGACTTTATTAATCTTTATCTCATGCAGAAAAGAGGATGTAAAGCCGCTGCCACCTGAGGATCAGCTTGAAATGGAATATTTTGACTTAAGTAATAAAGAGATAAAGGCCTTTACACCAGGATTTTCAGTTGATGTAAATCACGATGGACGAAGGGATATCAAGTTTGGCACCTTACTGGTGGGCGATCCAATAGAGCAGGTTGACAACGTGCAATTTTTCATATCCACAGATATTGGTGTCTGCCTACCTGTTAACAACAATGAAAGTATCCCGGTCTTGAGTAAGGGTGATTCTATTTTACTGGATGATTTGAATGGATATCAGTGGTTTGAATTATCATCAATAGTATTGGTTCAAAAGGTCATTTCTTACAATAACCCTGACAGTTGGGATGGGTTATGGAAAGATGCCAATCATAAATTCATTCCGTTTCAGGTTAAAAATGCTGATAAAAGATATAATGGGTGGGTTGAAATCAGTGTGGATATTTCAAATGAAAAATTGATCCTGCATAAGGCAGCCATAAGCACAGCTGCTGATCAAATCGTATGTGCAGGGAAATAGGATGTAGTAAACAGATTCAAAAACAATTTAAACTCAAAACAGTATGCGACTATTAACAATAACTATTTTGGCATTTGCCCTTAGCTTGAACATGCAAGCTCAAATGCCCGATTCGCTCAAAACTAAGGTGGATGAAATTTTTACAGAATTTAATAATACAAACTCCCCCGGATGTGCCTTAGCTATTTTGCAGGACGGGAAAATGTTGTATGAAAAATATTATGGCATGTCGAACCTGGAGTATAATTTGGCTGTTAGTCCGGATTCCAAATTCCATGTTGCCTCTGTGTCAAAACAATTCACTGCTGCGGCTATCATAAAATTATCGTTAGAAGGGAAAATATCGCTTGATGATGACATCAGAAAATACATTCCCGAGGTTCCGGATTTTGGTTATAAAATTACATTCTATCATTTACTGCATCACACAAGTGGTTTAAGAGATCAATGGGAGATGATGACCCTTTCTGGCTGGCGAAGCAATGACTTGATCACTGAGACCGATATTTTGGATATGGTAAAACGCCAGAAGAGTTTAAATTTTAAACCGGGCGATGAATTTTTATATAGCAATACGGGATTCACTTTGCTGGCTGTTGCTGTAAAAAAGATCACAGGAGTTTCACTGAAAGATTATACTGATTCAGTTTTCTTCAAACCAATGGGAATGAACAATACACATTTTCAAAGCGATCATTCTGCCATAATCCCCAACCGGACATCGGCCTATGTGAAGGAGGAAAAAGGGAATTGGCGAATTGAAATTCCTGTTTTTGATAATTATGGTGCCACGGCATTGTTTACCACGGCAAGAGATTTGGCCAAATGGGACGAGGCATTTTATGGCGGTAAAATATTTTCGGACGATTTTGTTCAAGCGATGTATAAACCCGGAGTACTAAACGATGGCACAGAGCAAATTTATGCTTCTGGATTAATGCTCGAAAACTACAATGGTTATAATATTATCGAGCATGGTGGCGCTGATGCGGGCTACAGATGTTTTGTTTTGCGAATTCCGGAAAAGCACTTTTCAGCCATAATTCTTTCTAATAGTGGTAACTTTTCAGTAGATTATCATAGAATAATTGATCTGTTTCTTACAAATAAAAACGTTGAAAAACAAAGAAACCCTGAGGAACATTTTGCAATTGATAGCACCATTGTAAAAAATTGGGAAGGCGATTATTTTGATGAAACTTCCAGTTCAAAATTTAATCTGCATTTTGAAAAAAATGAATTAAAAATTGGTTGGTGGGGATTGAACCCTGTTAGCAATTACGATTTTAGTGCTGGACCAATGACAACCTTCAGTTTTAAAATTGATGGTAAAAATATCTTCATGACAAAAGCAGATATTGGCGCCCAAAAAACAGTGTATAAAAAGGTAAAAAAAGTTGAACCTGCTAAAGTTGACGGGAAACAATACATTGGCAATTTTTATTGCAGCGAGTTAGACGCTTTGTATCGGGTAACTGGTGATGGTAACAATATTTTCGTTCATATTCCACGAAACGATTCGCTAAGACTCACTCCCTATTTAAACGACGTTTTTGAAGGCGATTTTGAATGGATTGTTCGTTTTAAGAGAGATAATAAAAAGCAAATCAATGGCTTTTATCTATCCGCAAGAATGGTAAGGAGCTTATTTTTTGAGAAGAAAGAATTGTAACCGCTTTACCTGAAACTAACTATTGTATTAAAAGAAAAGTTGCATACAACATCCACTAAAATCGATTGGGGCTGATTGTTATAAAAGTTTATTTTTAGTGATTTTGGCATTATTTTATAGTGGAATGATGGTGCTGTCCGAACCTTGCAACGTATTTTAACAGTAAGCAATACTAGTTACTGATATCTTGATATTTATTTGATATTCGCATTGATACAAATTTCACCATTTAAAATTATATTCAAAAAATAAATAATGTGGGTTTGATCTATGAATGCTTATTATATCATTATTTATTAATGCTTTATTGCTAATATTATGTTTTTGAAAGACAGGAATAATGAAGTATTTGGGTTACTTCAAACTTTTTTCTTCCAATGTTGCATTTCCCAAAATAGAATAACGTACTGATAATATAGCATTCAAATTATTTCTTGCGCTGAACAAACGTTAAACACTGTAAATCACCAAACTAGCAACTCTCAGCCAGTAACTACTACAATACCAAATATTTTAATATTTCATCCTTTTTGCTATCCCCTACTTTAATAACCAACCCATTGGTCATACATAAATATCCGCCACGTCCTCTCTGATATTTCTTAACGTGCTTTAAATTTATTAGGTAGGATTTATGAACCCGAACAAAGAGGCGATTCTTTAACATTTCCTCGTAAATAGATAATCTTTTTGAAGAAACAACCTTTGATCCATTAACCAAATGAAACACCGAATAGCTGGAATCGGCGGAAATACAAACAATCTCATCTATCTTAATAAATATTAGGCCTTCTGTGGTAGATATAAAAACTCTATCATCAAGTTTATCGGTTTGGATAATTTGCGGATTTTGTGGTAATCTTTTTAATTCTATTTGTTTTCTGGCTTTATTAACAGCATTCTTTAACTCCTCAATATCGTAAGGTTTTAAAATATAGTCAATTGCAGAGTTTTTTATGGCCTGTAAGGTATATTCACTATATGCAGTAGTAATAATAATTTCGTACTCTTCTGCATTCGTTTTCTTTAGTACATCAAACCCACTTTCTTCTTGTAAATTGATATCAAGAAAAACTAAAGATGGTCTCTCCTGAAAAATAAAATTTACAGCCTCGTCCAGATTATTAGCAATTCCAATGAACTCTAAATCGTTAAATAAATTCGAAATATAACTTTTCAGTAATTCTGCTGATTTCTTGTTATCTTCAACTATTAGCGTCTTAATCATGAATTCTTAGGTAAAACAAAAATACTAAGCCCTTTCAATTTGATAAGATTTGTAGTCAAAGATAATTTTTTAATGACTTTTTTATGCCGAGGGGGTAATTTTATATTAATGATTAAGTAATCATCCTTCTTTTTATGATTGAACCCTAACCAAGTATTTTTACATCAATAGGAGAGAAATTTCAATTACTTTTTTGCGATAGCGGTTAATTTAAATATTGATTGGAGTTTTTAACCAATATTTCTTCAAATTCAAGAAGCCTTAATTTAATGGGCTTTACATATTCATAACTGTCAATCTCGTGGTTGAATTTTAATGGATAACCAAAAGTTCCAATAATTTGTAAAAGTTCACAAACAGCACTCTCGCTGAGGCCTAACTTTTCGGCTAATGCTTGGGTATTTCCTGTACATTTGTTCTGAACAAAGTTATCAAGCATTCCTAAATGATTAATTAATTGTTCTATTTCCATTTCTTTAGGATTTATGTCATTGAGAGATATCCCCTCACTTAAATATTCCAAAATTACCTATTGGTGACATTTTTTTCAACTTTTTTGAAAAAAAACAATATCTATCATATTAGTTTACAGCCAATAAAAATAATGAAATAATTGTTAAGAATTTTATAATTCAACTTTTTTTTTCCTTGAAAAAGCAAAAAATGTCAGGAATCATATTTTATATCTAGCCACAAACTCAATCACATTATTATACTGACCCCGATCCCATCGGTAAGTTATATTCCCTTTGTGAGGTCGAACAGGAAACATGGAGTAGCTATACATAATATTAAATGCCCAATGCTTGCTTTGGTTGTACTCAAAACCAAATCTCCAAGCAAGTTCAAATTTGTGAAATTTTTGGATATCCTCTTGTGGAAAAGGACCAAACTCATTCATCTCTTGAGCCTTACCAAGATACCCTGTAGAGATACCTGCTAATGCATTAAACCCATTACCAAATCGATAACCAACAATTATTGGTATCTCAAGGTAATTCAATCTCATGCGATAATGCCCAATGGTAACACCATCCTGAATGGTTTTGGCAAAACTGCCCTTTTGAATGTACCTCAATTCCATTCTGGTATAGAGAACATGATTTAATCTACGACCGACCCAGATACCTGCAATTGGTCCCGCCTTATTGTATCCGCCATTCCCATCACCATCCACCTGAGTTGCGGCTAAACCACAAACAAATCCGGCATCAAATTGCTGCGCTGTTGAATGAGTGGAAATTCCAATAATCAATAGTGTATATATAATAACAATTCTCATGGATGTTGCTTTTAAGTGCCTAGAATACTTAGAGTTTATTGATAAATATTAATTTCCTCTAACTTCTTTTAAAATCAATTTGAGCATTTTCTCAACACCAACCGAAGCATTCTCTTTAATATAGTGAATCGTTTGCCGGCTTTGAACGGTCACGTCATTAGGATCAATCAGATAAACAGGAGTGTTTTTGGATACGTATCCTAGTAACCCTGCGGCTGGGTATACATTAAGAGATGTACCAACTATGGCAAAAATCTCTGCTTGCCGGGTTATCTGCATAGCATCTACCATTGCAGGAACAGGTTCACCAAACCAAACTATATGAGGACGAAGCTGCGAACCTTTTTCGCATTTATCGCCTAATTTTAAATCGGTATAGCCAATATCATGAACAATTGATGAATCTAACGTTGACTCAACCTTGGTTAACTCCCCATGTAGGTGGAGGATCTTGGTGCTTCCTGCCCTTTCATGAAGATTATCAACATTTTGGGTAATGATGTGAACATCAAAATACTTTTCTGCTTCAGCCAAGGCAATATGACCTCTATTGGGCATCGCATTCTTAAGCTGTTTGCGCCTATCATTGTAAAAATTTAAAACTAAGTCGGGATTTTGCACCCATCCATCGTAGCTGGCGACTTCCATTATATCGTATTCCTCCCATAATCCTCCCATATCACGAAATGTACGAATACCGCTCTCTGCGCTAATTCCAGCTCCAGTAAGCACTACTAATTTAATTCTGTTCATCGCTCTTTAGGTTTTTCTTTGCATAAAAAGGAATAGTAAAGTAAAATGGATTCATTAACCTCTTTATAAAAATCAGTGGCCTCATTATCATCAAAACCTAAACGCCGCCATTTAGCTTCTAGTTTTTCCCCTTTGGCAATTATATCTTTTTCGAATTGTACATTTTGTTGCATAATCCCCGTATTGCTATTATTTCCAAGCACTTCAAGGTAAATGTAATTCTCTCCCTCGGTACCTTTATTGAATGGGAAACAATCCTTTTTTATGAGAAGTGTAAAGGTACAAAGTAACGCTTTCTTAGTCCTAGGTGCTGTTAGAATTCCAGGGATAGTCTCACCAGCACTAACCCAAAGGGGGATTGAAATTGATGTGGGTTGAAATCCAAGTTTTACCCAAGTGGTTACAAGCGAAGGAGTTTCTCCTGCTTTTACACCATGAACAACAATTGTTGATGAGGAAGAATATCTAACTATATAATCCCTAAACGGATACATTCGATTCTGAAAATCCTCCTTCTTTTTAAAAACATTTGAAAGATCTGTCTTTGTTAACTCGTGCCGAAGAGAAAGTGTTGCTTTTGAAAGAAAAAATTCTGGTGTTATTTTTTTTGCTTTATATGCTTCATTAATAATCACACTTGCTGTATTGTATCTATTGTAACCGGCACCTTCATTCTCTCTACCAGAAAAGGAATAATTTGTTCTAATCAAATATCCATCTGGTGCTACCTTGGAATCGTTAACATCAAAGATTTTATACTTAAAATTATCGGTCTCGAAGTAAGCAGCACCTCCCTGAGCATCAATTAACCCAAAGTTTGCCTCTACACCGAGGGGTTTGGGTAAAGAGTCAAGTAATCTTTTAAAATCATCAATAGTGGCACAGGTGGCTAAAGCCAACTTCATTACCATTCCCTCCTGATCTTGTAATGTTGTATGATCATCCTTAGGTTTTAGGTTATATGAAGCAGAATTCATTATAGAAAATCCAGCGCTATTTGTTCCAGCCCAAACCTGATATAGTGAATCATTGGAGTTTACCAATCCTATATATTCATACTTCCCCCCCTTAATGAACATCATTTTATTGTTGAATTCATCCGTATCACGATGTTTCCAAAGTATAGGACGACCATCGGGTGTGGCTTTACCGCTGATTATTGCTGTGGTACAGCAAATGGAATTAAATGAAACAAGTATTGCTAGAGATGTAATTAGTAGAATTTTCTTCATAGCACTATATGCTTAAATGGAGTTTAGGGTAAATATAAGAATTTGATTTCCCTCCTACCTAAAAAAGGTTTTAAAAATATATTGCTTTACTTTTTTGCGATTTATAAATAAATGCAAATCAAGCGATTTAAACCAGTAAATGTCTCTTTCTTTTTCAAATCAATTATAAAAACTTGACCCCCCATTTTCCCCATTAGGTATCCTTCCAATTATTATCTTTACACTTTCAATCCAAGGATAAATGATAGACCAACACACCGTAGATAGAATTATTACTGCAGCCGATATTACCGAGGTGGTTGGCGATTTTGTTACCCTAAAAAAGAGGGGTGTGAATTTTCTTGGGCTTTGCCCGTTCCATAATGAGAAAACCCCTTCGTTTACAGTTAGCCCTGCTAAAGGAATTTTCAAGTGCTTTGGTTGTGGGAAGGGTGGAAATTCCGTGAATTTTATCATGGAGCATGAGCACATGAGCTACGTTGAAGCGCTCAAGTTCCTTGCCCATAAATATCATATTGAGGTTGTTGAGAAGGAGGTTACTCCTGAAGATCTTCTTCAGCGTAACGAACGTGAGAGTTTAATGGTGGTTACCGCTTATGCACAGCGATATTTCGGCGATACCCTACATAAACACTCGGATGGAAAGACCATTGGTATGGCTTACTTCCGTGAGCGAAACTTCCGCGATGATATCATCGAAAAATTTCAACTTGGATATTGTTTGGATCAACGTGATGCCTTTACTCGCACAGCAATTCGCGAAGGTTACAAACTCGATTATCTTGTTAAAACAGGGCTCACCGTTCTGCATAACGAGGATTCATTCGATAGATTTCAGGGGAGGGTAATGTTTCCCATTCACAGCGTAAGCGGCAGGGTTATTGCCTTTGGAGGGAGAATTCTTAAAACCGATAAGAAATTTGCTAAATACCTCAACAGCCCCGAAAGCGAAATTTACCATAAAAGTAATGTCCTATACGGTATTTTTCATGCTAAAAAGTCAATTACTCAGGAGAATAAATGCTTTTTGGTTGAGGGGTACACAGATGTAATATCGCTTCATCAGGCGGGAATTGAAAACGTGGTTGCCAGCTCGGGTACATCATTAACCATCGATCAGATTAAACTAATAAAACGCTTTACTCCCAATGTTACCATACTATACGATGGTGATGCAGCAGGTATCAAGGCTTCCTTAAGAGGGATTGATCTGGTGCTAGAGGAGGGATTAAATGTAAAAGTTGCCTTGCTCCCCGAAGGCGAAGACCCTGATAGTTATGCTCGCACACACAGCGCATCGGAGGTTCTAGATTTTATTGCTAAAAACGAAACGGATTTTATTGCCTTTAAAACCCGTCTACTTCTTGATGATGCAAAATCAGACCCTATTAAACGTGCAGGTTTAATCAGTGATATTGTTAGATCAATTGCTGTTATCCCCGATAGCATTACCCGGTCAGTATATATCAAGGAGTGTAGCAATTTGCTTGATATTCAAGAAAATGTACTTTATGCCGAGGTTGGGTCGAACCGAAGGAAAAAGATGGAGCAGGTTTTGGGAAAAATACCTGCCGAATCAGAGATTAAAACCACACCCCTTCCAGGTTTTGTTTCCAATATTTTTTGTGAGGAACAGGAGAAAGAGATTGTTTACTTCCTGCTTCGGCACGGGAATGTTGTTTTCTGGAAACCCGAACCAACTGATGAGAATCAGGACATTCCATCGGTTTCGATTGGTCAATATATTATAAACGAAATCCTAAACGATGATCTTGATTTTAAAAACCTTGTATATCAGAAAATATTTAACGATTATCTCACACAACTTGAAGCAAACCCCGAGGTCGATATTCATTACTTTGTAAATCATCCCGATAGCCAAATAGGACAGGTTACCGCCGATTTTCTTTCAAACCCTTACAGTTTGAGTAAAATATGGGTAAATCATGAAGATTTTTCTGAAGATGATGAAACCTTCCTACATCATGCGATACCAAAATCTATACTCGTATTTAAACTTAAGGTGCTAAAAATTGCTGATAAGAAACTTCTGATGGAATTACCCAAACTAAACCCACAACAGGTTGAGGAGACTAACAATATACTGACAAAAATAAGAGAGCTTAAAATAATCATAAATCAGATTTCTAAAGAATTGGATAGGAATTTGCTTTAAATAAACACAATAATTATTTAAATCATAGAGCCGATTTAAAACAACCCGGCCTTTTAATTGTTAATTTATTTGTGAATTATTACCTTTACCACTCATTAATTGCTATATTCGAACACTATATTGATATCAAAATAATAACTCAAAACTATAAATCTGATGAAAACTAATAAGTTCGATTTCGTAAAATTTTCGGCTCTCCTACTGGCTACAATCGTTGTTTTATTTGTTGTTAGTTGTAGAGGTAAGCAGGCAAAGGACGCTGAAAATACTTCTGGAACACAAAAAGAAAAAACATTTAAAAGTGTTACAAAGTATCCAATCCCGACGGCTTTTGAAGTTATTAAACTTTTAAACAATGCTGGTGCAAGCTACATTTTAAGTCTTAGTAATCCAGTTGAGAATGTTGATAAATACATTCCTACAAAAAGTAAAGCATTAAACCTTGGCATATATGGTGCGGATCTTAGCTATGCAAGTACCTATCAGATGAAACAAGAAACCATGAACTATCTTAAGGTTTCCAAAAAACTTATTGACGAACTTCAGATTACCTCTGCTTTCAATGTAGAATTCGCTCAACGTATCGATAAGAATATTGATAATAAGGATTCTCTAATTCATATCATTTCTGACTCTTTTTACGACACTTACGAATTCCTTGTAAATAATGGAAAAGACAATACCTCATTACTTGTTATGGCTGGTAGTTGGGTTGAAGGACTTTACATTACAAGTCAAATTGCAATAATTAGCAAGAATAACGAGGATATGCTTAAAATTGTTGCCAACCAAAAAGATCCTCTAAATAAACTCCTTGAGTTGATGAAACCATATACCAACGATAAGGATATTACTGAAGTAGAAGAAGCCCTTAAACCACTTGCGGATATTTTTGCAACCATAGGTACTGAAAAACTCACAAAAGAGCAGTTTGATGAAATAACAAAAGCTGTTATTAAAGTTAGAACTGGGATTATTTAATTCATACACACATAAGCATTTAAAGAGCTGTCTTCAAATAGGCAGCTCTTTTGTTTTACTAAAAGTTCTGATGAAAATCTATGATGAATGAAAAGTAGTATAATGTTTTCACAGTTATCTAAGAATCAAAAATTGAATTTCAATGTCGCTTAGTTAAGTTACAAGTCCGATAGGACTTGAATTTGAATAGCCCCCAATGAAATTGAGGGGAGTTGATAACGAATAACAATCCAACCCTGAAAAGGGTTGAGTGTGGTTCTAAGGTTAAATATTCAACCCTTTTCAGGGTTGGTGACTAAGCGACTTACCACCTCCGGTGTTACCGGAGGTTATTCATATTCAAGCCCTTCGGGCTTAACTAAACAACATTGAATTGAATTTGGAAAATATGTACGTATTTATGTATTTAGGAATATCAATTCTATTTATTTATTCATCTTTTCATATCTTAGTACGTTGATTTTATCGTATGAGTGAATCCATTCTAAACGCGTTAATGCAGCTATTTGCCCTAATTGCCAACACCTCACAGGTTACAGCAAAAGGGAAAAAAATTGTTGATGCATTTTTACGCCAACACCTTTCTCGTCGTTTAGCTTCCGAATACCTTGATCTTTTCGAAAACTATGTCGATTTTTTTAATCGCGATATTTCAACCTATGCAAATCAGGAAGAATCTGGTAAAGAGGCTTTAATAGAATACGTTCAAAGGGTTTGTACCCAACTAAGAAAAGGATTACCACAAGCTGATAGAATTACTGTCTTTATTAAACTGCTGGAATACATTATCGAGGATAATAAAATTACCCCGCTCGAAAAAGATGTGGTAGATACCATTGCAACCTGCTTTAATATTGATGAACAAGAGACCCAGAATATTGAATACTTTATTTTTCATAACGATTGCGAAGAAATTGACCCCTCATATCTCCTAATAATTGAAAGCCACCCTAAGATTCGCGAGGATGTTCTTGAAGGGCTTTGGGTAGAGGAGAACATGCCCGAATGGCTTGAGGATTCACACAAATTATATAACGAGAATATTGCTGGTCGGTTAACATTCCTATATATTCCCTCAACAGGAAGTTTCGTAATGCGTTACTATGGAAAAACCGAACTTTATCATGATGGTACTACCATAATCCCAGGCAAAGCCTACATTATTGAGGTAGGCTCAATCATCAAAGGGCCTTCAATAACACCAATATATTTTAGCGATTTAACGGGTTGGCTCTTTAAATCAAAGAATCGACAGAAAATTGTATTTACAGCTGAAAATCTTGAATATTCTTTTAGGAATAGCACAAACGGTATTAAAAACTTCTGTTTTTCCGAAGAATCAGGCCAACTAATAGGTATTATGGGCGGTAGCGGTGTGGGTAAATCAACCCTACTCAACCTGTTAACCGGGAAGCTTACCCCAAAATCGGGTAGCGTATTAATTAATGGGTATGATATTCATACCGATAAAAGATCGGTTGAGGGTATTATCGGTTACGTACCACAGGATGATCTTTTGTTCGAAGATCTCACCGTTTACCAAAACCTTTACTATAATGCAAAACTCTGTTTTAGCAATTTTACTGAGTTTAAGATTAGGCAAACCGTAAAACGAGTACTAGATGATTTAGATCTATGGGAAATTAGGGATTTAAGGGTTGGATCTCCATTAAATAAAATGATTAGCGGAGGTCAACGCAAGCGCTTAAACTTTGGACTAGAACTGATGCGTGAACCCTCAATCCTGTTTGTTGACGAACCAACAAGCGGGCTCTCATCTAGCGATTCTGTAATGGTGATGAACCTTTTAAAGCAGCAGGCAAACAATGGTCGCTTGGTTATCGTTAACATTCATCAACCATCATCTAAAGTATTCAAGCTTTTCGATAAACTCTGGGTTCTTGACAAAGGAGGTTACCCAATTTACCAAGGTAATCCTATTGATGGCATTGTATACTTTAAAACCATGAACACTCAGGCTAATGCATCAGAGAGTGGGTGTTTTCAGTGTGGAAGTATAAATCCTGATCAAATCCTTGAAATAGTGGAGGCAAGGATTGTAGATGAAAACGGTAAGCACACTAATATGCGCCAAAAAAGCCCCGATGAATGGAATGGGCTATACAACAATAATCTCCAAAACAACCTTAAATCGAAGGATCATAAAGATATTTTACCCAAAAACTTTTTTAATATACCTAATATAGAAGTTCAGTTTAAAATCTTTACAACTCGAAATATCCTTTCAAAGATTAGTAATAAGCAGTACGTACTTATAAATTTAATTGAAGCCCCTTTACTCGCCTTCATTCTAGCGTATTTTACAAAATATATTCCTGGAAAGGAATACATTCTGGCCGATAATAAAAACCTGCCTGCTTACCTATTCATGAGCGTTGTGGTAGCACTTTTTATTGGACTTACCGTTAGCGCCGAAGAAATAATCAGCGATAGAAAAATATTAGAACGCGAGTCGTTCCTAAACTTAAGCCGCTTCAGCTACCTTAATGCTAAGGTTTTTTACCTATTTGCCCTATCCGCAATTCAGATGCTGATGTTTGTTTTAATCGGTAATTATGTTCTTGAGATTAAAGGGATGACTTTAGCTTACTGGCTTGTACTCTTTTCAACATCCTGTCTGGCTAACATGGTGGGCCTAAATATAAGTTCGGGGCTTAACTCAATTGTCTCAATTTACATCAGCATTCCATTCATTCTTGTTCCCCAACTGCTTCTGAGTGGCACTATTGTTCAATTCGATAATCTCCACCCATCGTTAACACAAAAGGTTTACGTACCAATAGTTGGAGATATTATGGCCTCTCGGTGGGCTTTTGAGGCTCTTGCCGTTGAACAATTTCAGGGTAATCGATTTGAAAAACTTTTTTTCGACCAAGAATTGATCATGAGCGAATCCTATTTTCGCACAGCATTTCTTATTCCAAGGCTTCAATACAAACTTGAGGAGTGCAATCGACTCGAAGATGAGGGTAAAAAGAATGATCCCAAATTTATCAGCGACCTAAATATTATATTCAACGAAATACAAATCCTTCAAAAATCGGCACAATTACCTCCTTTTGATAATATACAAAAGCTAAACAGCGCTGGTTTTAACAATCAAATCTCCGAAGAAACCAATGGGTATTTAAGATTTATTAAGGGTCAATTTTCAGAACTTAGCTCCGTAGCCGGACAGAAAAAAGATTTTACCTATAGAAAATTAGTAGATAGTTTATCCGCTGAAGGTGTATTTAAACTTAAGCAAAAGAATTATAATAAGGCTCTTGCCGATTGGGTTTTAAATACAAACGAAGTAACAAAATACCTTGAAACCGACAACCGAATAATTCAAAAGCACGAACCAGTATTTATGCTTCCGAATCATCCATGGGGAAGAGCACATTTTTATGCTCCAATGAAGTATTTCAATGGACAATATGTGAAAACTCTTTGGTTCAACCTTGCAATAATATGGCTTTTTTCATTACTCCTATTCATTTCCCTTCAGGTTGATTTATTACGAAGAGTAATTTCCTATTTTGAGACCCTCCGTTTAACCCGATTGCTACAAAAAGAAATAAGAAGATAAACCAACAATTATACTTTTGAAGAGCGTTTATTCCCCTTTCTTAAGGAATTCAATTATTGATTTTAGATTCTCGAGATTATCCTGTTGAAGTTCAAGTTGTTCTACTTGTTCCTGTAACTCGATTAAATAATTTTTATCTACGCTCTTTTGAAGTGGTATCCCACTATTTCTGGAAATACGATTAGGAGAGAATTTTGATATTTCATCCGGCTTATCAATAAACATTGCTCCCTCTCCTTCGCATAACCAAAGGGGATTTATCCGAAATCTCCGGATAAGGTTTTTAAGAAGCACTGCCGAGATACCAGCCTTACCCCTTTCAACATCAGAATAAGAACCCTGCTTAATATCAAGAGCATCAGAAAATTCTCGCTGTGTAAGTTCAAGCGATTTGCGAATTTCCTTTAATCTTTCATTCTCCGACATGTATTCTCTTTTTTTTATTAAGTACTGATCAAAAAAACAAAAATAATAGATAATTATAAAATCTTTTGGAAATATACTTAAAATTTCAACAATTTAGTAAATTAGGCGTCTGATTTTGAAAAGTTTTAAAATGAACCCTGGCAAGAAAAAAGTGGAAAAAGTAAAGCGTTTTTCTAATCTAATTAAGGAAAACACAAAACTACTTGACCTATTGCTAAAGTCCATCCTAGATGGTAGCGAACAACTTTTGGTTGTAATTGCTGATAATATGGTTGTTTTCGCGAACCGAAGAGCAATTATACGTTTTGGTTTTACTTCAAAAGAACTGTCCACTAAAACAATAGATGAACTATTTACGACCAACCAGCAAGCCCCTTTTCGCAATTTTTTGGCAATAGCCGTAACCATGCGAAAACCCTCTTCGGAGCAGCTATTGGTGAAAATTGGATCAAAAAGTGGATCCGATACTTGGTATGTTCCCCGCATAAAAAGGTGCATTTGGAAGGGAAAGTCCTCATTGCTGATGATGCTTGCTGATATTGACAAAGCCGAAGAAAAAACAGATTTTTTGCCTAAAGGCGAAGATGCTCGACTTCAATTAGCGTTAAAAGGTACAGAACAGGGTGTATGGGAGTTTAATTTTCGATCAAATGAAACTTACATAAGCGAGGATTCATTCACTCTTTTAGGTTACAAGCCCAATGAGTTTAAAGCCACCTATGAAAAATGGTTATCCTTAATCCATCCTGATTATGCCTCATCATTTGAAAATTTGGAGAGTAATATAAAGAAAGGCAATCAGAGTAACTTCCAACAAGAGTACCTTGCCTTATCCAAAAAAGGAGTCTATGTTTGGCTTTGGTGTATTGGTCGCGTGGTTGAATGGGATAAAATGGGAGTTCCCGTTCGTATGGTTGGAGTAAATATGAATATTGATGAAAAAAAGAGGATTGAGGTTGAAAAGAACGAGAATCGAAAAACCCTAGAAGGATTAATTTCTAATACTCACGATGGCTTAATTATTATTGATCAGAATGGAATAATAAAAGAATGGAATCCTGCTCAAGAAAAAATAACCTTAATTAAGCGTAGTCAGGCAATTGGTTACTACCTATGGGATGTACAAGGCCAAATTACTTTGGGTACTCATGGCTTGAATTCATATCTCAAGACTTTTAAGGATGTTTTCGACAAAATTTCGCATACCGGAATCAATCCTTTGGAGGGAAAAACACTCGAAACCCAACTCACCCTATATAATGGTGAAAGAAAAATTATTCAAAATACTATCTTTTCAATATCAACAAGTGCTGGGAAAAAAATAGCAATAACAGTAAAGGATATCACAGAAAGCCAAACATCTCGAATTAAATTAGAGAAAAGTGATGAACGTTTAAAATTAGCACTGAATGCAGGCAGGGTTGGTATTTGGGATGTTGATGTTGAAACTGGTGAAAAATACTACTCCCCAATGGCCTTTCAGCTACTTGGCTATCGTCCTTGGGAAATTGAACCGAATGGAGATGTGTTGATTGGTATGATTCACCCAGATGATAAGGAAGCCACCGTATCTAAAGTTGAGAAATTTCAAAAATCTGGAGATACCCTTGATCTTGTTTTTAGAATTCAAAAAAAAGATGGTAACCATATCTGGATTCATTCAAAAAATAAAGCCATACGAAATACTGTGGGAAAAATATTAAGGCTCACTGGGACAATTACCGATATTACTTTCCAAAAAAATGTGGAAATGGAGCATATCCTTCACCGCGAAGAACTTTTAAGAAACCTAGCTCTCAACGAACTTCTCTCTGAAATATCCTACACACTAAATACAAACGAATACTTCAAAATAAAAATCAACGAAGTATTAACAAAACTAGGGTTTTTCACAAATGCTAGTCGTATTTATATTCTAGAAAATAGCCCTGATCAAAAAACTACATCTAATACCTTTGAGTGGTGTAACGAAGACATTGAACCTCAAATAGAAAACCTCCAAAAGATACCGCTTGATATGATCCTTGAGTGGATTGAAGGAAAAGAGGTTTACTTCTCAAATGATTTGCTTCGGGACATGCCCTCGGATCTTTCAGAAATGATGATCTCACAAGGTAGTAAGTCATGTTTAATGTTCCCTATTCAGGTGGAGTATAATCTCATTGGATTCCTTGGCTTTGATGAGTATAACGAACCAAAGGAATGGGACAAAATGGAAGTAGAACTTCTAAAAACTATAGCGAATCTAATATCATTCTCATATGAAAGAGAGAGGGCTCATGTACAATTGGTTAGAAACGAGCATCGTTTTCATGAACTTACCGATATGCTCCCTCATATTATATTCGAAATAACATTAACTGGTCGGATAGAATTCCTAAATCAAACGGGTTGTAACTTCTTTAAAGTCAACAAAGATGATGTTTCTAAAGGAATAATGATTCAAACACTTTTCCCCGAAACTGAAATATTCTTAATGAGCGTTCTGCGAAACCGCTTGGTTAATAAGCAATGTATGGATCCTGTTCGCTTAGATGTAAATCCATTAAACAGAAATAGGAAAATACTTCATATTTGGGCTACCCCAAAATGTCATGATTCCAGATTGGTCGGATTTTCAGGGATAGCCCTGCTGGATGGTGAGGGAGTCTAAACTCTCCTTTTGAAGTAAAATTACGGAAAAGATTATTTATTAAGGTAGAGCAACCTTATAAGTATCATTTAACTGATTTCTAATAAGTTTAATTACTTGGTCGTTTTTTTCTTCCCTTTCGGTTGCACGTACTCCACCGGTGCAATTTTATTTTCTGCGGCCTCCTGGAATTCGAGTGTTGGGTTTATCTTTTTTAATGACTCTATTTGATTTTGAAGTTTCCCAATCTCCCTATTCAAACTCTCTATCTTTTCCTCTTTTTCGGAAATAGTTTGCTTTAAAAGCATATTGCTCAGGCCATTGGATTGATTATTTGGTGTATTTGAGTTCATATCTCTCCTATAAACAGGTCCCTCCTCAAAGAACAACCAATTCAAGTTAATATTATCGCACTTTGTGATTATTAATTCGAAGTCAATCGCACTTCTCGACCTCCACGAGGATATAGTATTCTGTCTAACACCCAGAAAACTAGCAAGCGATGTATCCGTATCTACTTGATAATAAACTCTTAATCTTTCAATTATGGATATTATCGCATTTTTTGATAATTTTTCTTGCATAATCGCAATTTGTAATGTATATTTGTAACTATGTATTAAACAAAGTTACGATAATTTTTATGACTATAGCAAAAATTAAGTCAAAAGTCCCATTTTATGGGTACTATCAAGCAATTGCAAAAACATGTAACTGCTCCTCTCAGTACGTAAGTATGGTACTAAACAATAATCTTGGTAAATACTCTAACCGCAATAATGTTTTGATAAGGCAAATTCATGAAACGGCAGAAAGAATAAACACTTTATTTAACAATAATAACTAATCTATGAATATCCATGTTAAAATTGCTGCTCCGGAACTCATGGAGAGTTTTATTCAAGATGAAAATAATCATCATCAATGCACAATTGTTGCTTCCGGTATAATAACCCCCTCCGATTTTAAACGATTAAGGGAGGTTATAGATAATACAGAATCTTTCTTTAAATCCGAACTGCAAGATAATAGAACGTCAAAGAAACATTCATTAAAAGACTAATTTCCTTTTCGGTATAATCCTAAAAAACTGTCGTTTTTAATTAGCATAAAATAATTAGGTAACGTCAGTTCGACGTAAGAAACAATGTATTAATCTATATATCAATCAATTTATTTTATTTGAATCAAAGGAATAGTGGAAAAATGGAAAAATGGAAGATACAAGCAAAAATCTAACCTCTTGTTCTCCATTATTCCAACCTTCCATTATCATACTAAATAATTATATGTCTCTGCAAATGAGTATATTATTACATTTATTATATCGAGCTCACGTTAGGTATTAAAAACTCCAGTTAAATTTCACATAAACCATTTGCCCTATATTCTTATATTCCGTATTCTCTTTACCCAGAAAAAGCATGCCCACAGTGCTAAAGTCAAAGTTTTCAGCAACAGATAATGTAACCGATGGGCTAACAAATGCCGAGTAATCCGAAAGGTTAAACATTACAGCAAAACCTGGGGTAATTAGCGGTGTAAGTTGAACGGAGGATTGGGCAAAAAGATTATACTTCCCCTTGCTTAAAGTTTTGGGGCTTGTTGGCTGCTGTCCAAACAGATCTAGGCTGGCAATGTTCTTGGTTGCTCCATTGGAGTTGAAGAGAAAGCCTCCCTGAAGGTATAAAGTATTAGGGAATGAGTAATCCATTGATATTGATGAAACCAATATTCCAGTAGAATCGGAAAGCGATTTATATGATCGAAAATAGCTGGTTTCTCCCCTAAAAGCTGCTTGCCCAAATTTTCCGCTCCATCCCAATCCTGCTACCAAATCAGTTTTCATTTTACCTGCTAGAAACTGTATGTCATATGCATGAGTATTGAAGCGGTACAGCCCAGCATACGATGTTTTATCGTAGTTTTTCTCAACTTGGTAAACAACCTCAGCAAAGGATGTAATTCCTGTATAATATTTTATGCTGACAGCATCGATACCGGGGCGTTCAACATATTCAAAGTTAAAATAAGAGTATGCATTGAAAATGTCATTAGGGTTCCATATTAGGTCAATACCCCAGTTAACCCGTTGACGACCCAGTGTGATTTGCCATTTATCAAAATTCATCATTACATTCAACCGATCAATTTCGCTAAGAGCAAGGAATGATTTGTTGCTTCCCCAAGGAACCAACATGTCAAAGTATCCTATATGCTGATTAATATAATCCTTATATCCAGGTATCGACTTTACAAAATCACCGTACATAAAACGATTTCTTACCTGAAAATCTGCGGTTAACCAATTTTTTGGATAGTATTTAAGCTGAAGTCTGTTTTCAATTGTATTATCGGAAAACCAGTATAATGAATCGGATTTGGGGATAAAAACATTTTGTATGTCCTTGATATACCCTTTAAATTCAAATTTTGTGGGTTCCTGCGCTTGAGTTTGTTTTGTGGTAGAAAAAATAAATAAGGTAAACAAAAATGAAGAGTTTACGCAAAATTTCGCAAAGGGTGTATGTCTTCGCATTCTTTGCGAAAAATTTTGCGCTCTTTGCGAGATATCTTTAATCTTATTCATATCAATCTGAACCTAAACTATTACTTATGAGGATCTCCCTTAATATCGCTTTTTACAGCACCATCCTCTAGCGTTATCACTCGATGTGCTTTGTTTACGACCCGCTGGTCATGAGTTGAGAATATAAAGGTCATCCCTGCTTCATGGTTAAGCTTCTCCATGATGTCCAGTAAATTTTCAGTGGATTGAGTATCAAGGTTAGCAGTTGGTTCATCAGCAAGGATGAATTTTGGCTTTGAGGCTAAGGCTCTTGCCACTGCAACCCTCTGCTGCTGTCCTCCAGATAGTTTAGAGGGTCTACTGTTGAGACGGTCGCCCAATCCTACCGATTCAAGAAGTTCTTTTGCCCGTTGATATCTCTGCTTATTTGGTACTCCTTGCATCTGCATTATAAACTCAACGTTTTCTTTTGCAGTTAGTACGGGTATTAGGTTGTATGATTGGAATACAAAACCAATATTATGGAGTCTAAAATCAATCAGTTTTGATCCTTTGAGATCGCTGATACGTATTCCTCCAATCATTATCTCCCCCGATGTAGGTTTATCTAAACCTCCTAGCATGTTTAGCAAGGTTGTTTTCCCCGATCCTGACGGACCAACAATCGCCGTAAATTCGCCTTCCTCGAAGGTAAGATCAACGCCTCTAACAGCATGAACCTTTACCTCGGAGTCGTTATATGTCTTTTCGACGTTTTTTAGTTCTATTACTTTCATAAATTAGGTTTCAGTGTCCTTCTTTTCATTTTACTTTATTCATTTCGTAGTGCGTCTGCCGGATTCAATTTCAAAGCCCTTCGGGCAGGCCAAATCGAAGCAACCATTCCTGTTATGATTACAAGTAGCGTTACGATAAGATAGTTGTCAAAAGTTACATTTGGGTATATCGTTGATGAAAATCCAATTGATTCTAATCCTTCAGACCAAAAACTAAAATTTATTCCCGATTTGCTGAGCATGTTTGTTGCAACTCCGCTAATTAGTAAGCCAATTACCCCTCCTGTGAGCGAAAGGAATACCGATTCGAGCATTATCATGGCGAAGATTTTAACCCTGTTCATACCAATTGCCATGAGCATTCCCAACTCCTTAAAGCGTTCCAAAACCGACATCAGCATGGTGTTGATAATACCAAAAGCTAATGCGAATAGGAATATTCCAACATATATATAACCTATAAACCACATAAAATCAGTGTACATAGCAATTTCAGGGGAAAGTTTTCGCCATGTGAATACGCTGTTTTCGGGAAAATCCTTAGCAAGTTTCTCTCCTGCAATTATGCCCGTTTCGTTATCGTTGCTAATAATTGCAATCTCTTGTACCTCGCTATCGCTTAGACCGGTGAACTGGTTTAGGGCTTTTCTATCAACGAATGCATTCATCCCATCATACATCAAGTTGCTGGTTTTGTAAATGCCCCTAACCTTAAAGACGGGGTTCTGAATGGTTCCATTTTTTGCTTGCACGGTAAGCCTTATGCTGGTATTCATCCTGTAAAACGAGAAGTATTTCGTCAATCTATCGGCATACTTGTCAAAATCCTTCTGTTCGAGCGTTTCCTTCAATGCAACTTTAAAATCTTTATCTTTACGGAATCGTTTATCTCCAATGCCTTTTAGTTTTTCAATAATTGTTTTGGGGTACAAAGATTTATCAATAGAATCTAATTTTTGAGCTGTTACCTGATAGTTCAGCAGTTTTAATGATTCAGCCGCTTTACTTCCAATTATAATCGATGGTATTTTATAGTTTCCACCTAGATATTCGCCTTCAATCAATCTCTTATAAACCTCAGAAACCTTTTTTTCTTTCTCAGGATCAATCCCTCTGATTACCAATCCTGATGCAGCCCAATCGCTTTGCACCATTGCGAATAGTTTAACCCTTGGAGAATAGGCAATAACACCTTTCGCCGTATCAAGAGTGTGTAATACCTTATCGTAGTTAAGGACGGTATATTGTATGTCTTCATTTAGCATGAATTGTGGGTTATGTATCTGGGTATGGGAAACCTCGATGTATATGCAATCGTGAACACGTTGGGCAATCCAACCATTCATGATTCCCGTGGTCATTACTCCTCCAAAGATCCCGAGCACCAGCGCGATGATAACAACCAGACTTCTGGTTTTATTCCTCCATACATTTTTCCAACCAATAGACAATATCATAGTTTAAAAAGTTAGAGTGCCTTGAGTACTTCGAGTGCCTAAAGTTGAAAAAATCTCAACTTTAGTTCACTTTAAGTGCTTGATTCATGATCTTAAAGCTTCCGCTTCTTTTAGTTTTAACACTTTCCGTAATGGGTAAATGCACGATAGCATAACCATCAGCATTACCACAAACCCCTGCCAAAAGATATAACTATCGAACCATGCCAAAGGCAATAGAGGTTCAAATCCCATATCCTCCATTGCTTGTGCCATATCACCAGTTAAGTGAATGGGGTTATTGTGCAAAATATATATCAAGGGAATGCTCATTGCGGTCCCAGATACAACCCCTATTAATCCTATTAGAAACAATTCGTAAATCATGATTAGGGCAAGTTTTGTCTTCCGCATTCCAATGGCGACAAGGACGCCAAATTCGTGATACCGCTCATATATCATCATTAGCACTGTTCCAAATATGCCAAAGAAGATGATGAAGTATAGCAAAACCAAAAATGCTTTCCCGCTTTGGTTATCACTTTGAATTTGCTGCATCAGCACTCTATTGAACTGATTCCAATTCTTTACAACTATTTTCGAGCTGGAAAATTTGCTGTTCAAGGTCTTTTGCATTGCCAGCATTGCCTCATCCGAGTTATCGTTCAGGTTGATAGCAATCGTAGTTACATTATTTTCGAGACTTGCAAAGTTCTGAGCCGAAGCGAGTGTCATATAAATCAACTTATTGTCGAGTTCAGGATTAGCAAATCTCACGATTCCTCGCACAGGATAAAGTCCTGCCGCTGTTGAACCATGATATCCTTGTCCCATCAGGATCAACGAATCACCAATGGATAGTTTTAGGTATTTTGCAAGTCGATCTGAAACCAAAACGCCATTGTCGTTACCGTCTAAATATTTTCCTGAAAAAGGTGATGCTGAAGCAATAATGTTTAGTAAATCCTTTTGCTTAACCTTATCCAAACCAAGATCCGTGGCAATTGTGCCAGTGTTAGAATAGGAGTTATTGAGTATATCTCCCAACTTTTGTCGAACCTCAATTGGTAAACGATTATCAACCTTAAGTTTATCAATGCTCTCTTGTGTAATTCTATAGCGAACAAGAAGATTTTTGGGGTTTGAGAGGTTTTTCTCCCTTTCAGGATCTATCCCTATAATAAGAGCTCCTTTGGTGAGCGAGCCGGAGGATACAAGGGCAAATGTTTCAACTCTTGGTACAGCAGCCTGTATTCCTGGGGTATTCTCTAAATCTGTTAAGAATTGATTTGTACATTCGAAGGTGTTTTCAAGCGAAGGATCATCCTGATAGTCCACCTGCTGAACCTGAAGAAATCCCGTGAAGGATTTGATCATGCTTTTAATCATTTGATTGTAGGAGCCAAGCTGCATTGAACGCATGGAAATAGCGAAGAATACAGCAAATAGTATAGATGCAACAGTTATTGCTGTTCGTCGCTTATTTCGCCATAGGTTCCGCCAAGCTATTTTAAGTAAATCCATAACTGACTGTTTATAAAAGCGGCTATTATTAATCTTTGGTTTTTCCCACAACCCTTCGATGAGAAAGTGTTTTTTAGCCCAATTAAGGGATAGTGTTTATCTAATTCTTTGCATGTTCTGTTGAGAAAAAAAAGAATTCTCAATTGGAATGTCAAATTTTATCTCATCAATTGTTATTATTGTTTTATTACCCTCGTTTTCAGCGGGGATCAGCTCAAACGTTGTTGGCATATAACGACCACTCATCTCCTTTATATTTTTTCCTATCTCTGATTTTACTAAGTATTGATCCTCATCATAGTATTCCGTTTTGAGGATTATGTCATGTTTTTTTGATATCCACATTTCAATTTTTCCCCAAACCACTGGTGCATCGGGTTTTGGTTTAAGTAAAATCTTATAGCATAACTCCTCAGAAACAGTTTCTTCTCCAACAATTTCATGTGTGTAGTCAACAACGATTGAACGCTGATTCAAAAGATCATCATTGGTAAAATCGGAGCCCATCCAGCCCTGCGAAAGCATTGAGGTTGGAAGTTTAATAGTTCTATTAATGCTTGGATTCCAGCTCCACATTTCCCTATTCAACTTAAGAAATGATTGTCCTTTATCCTTTGCAGGAGCGGTGATGTAAACCAACGATAGTTCCGTTCCTTTGCCCCAACTCTTAAAAGAGATTGTACGCTCCCATGTTGGCCTAACTATCTTCATCGACATTACGCTGTAACTCGATTTCTCACCACGCATCTTATCGTCAGCTCGTTTAACGATATCGGTTGCGGATAATTGTTGGGAGATGCTGTTTGATGAAATTCCAAGTGCAAGAAGAATAGATATAATACGTAGAATGGTCATATATCAAAATATTATACGTTAAACAAATCTTTCAATTATAAGCTGTCGGATCTCCTTAATTGGGTAGTTTTTATGATATAAGTAATTGATACAGATTCCATCAAGCATCGAGTGAAAAAGCAGGGTTTCAGCCTCAGGATTTGGTTTACCGGCAGACTCAAAGTACCTAATCAGAATCTCGAAGAACGGTGCGCTAATCTCTTTTAACTCATTATGGAAAATGGTGTTCCCTGTAGGCTGCATCATAACCGAAAAGTATAGCTTCCAGTAATTCGGATCCGATTTAATTTGTTCTAGAATATCAGTAACAAAAAGAATCATTTCATCACGCGTAAGCACTCCGTTATGATTAGGATCAAAGGATACAATCATCCTGTCATACCCCTCAATCAGGATGCTTAGTAGGAGATCAACCTTGCTGTTGAAGTAGTTATACATCAAACCTTTTGAGATTCCTGCTTGTTTGGCAATCTCACTAACGCTTGTAGGATGGAATCCAACATTTGCAAAAAGTTCGAGCGCAGCATCCATTATCTGCTTTCGCTTTACCTGTCTTATTTGTTTGTTCTGAGATGTTGTTCGAGGCGACATGTTGTATGATTATTCATTCAACAAAAGATTATTTATGAAATTAACCTCTTTTTATATAACTATTTATAATTAAATGAACGGTCGGTCAAAGTTAAAATGGTTGGAATCCGAATGCAAATTTTCGGAGTAAATTTTTTGAGAATAATTTCGTTGTAATTTATTTGCCAATCGTTCGATAAAATTATTGGCAATTGATGCAGGAATGTATATTGCGCTATTTTCTTTGATGGGTTTCACTCTAGGAATTTGGTGAAACTCCAATTAAGAAAAAGGCTAATTCATGCAAAACAATTTCTAAAGAGGTAGCTAATCTGAGATAAAGACACCTTGAACAAGATATAGAAAATGTCTTACGCTATATCTTGAGTTTGCTTTTCAGATTTCCCTAATAAGACCTTACGCTGAAATATCAAAAGGTAGAATACCCCAGTTGTTATTGCTGAATCAGCAAGATTAAAGACAGGACTAAAAAAAACAAAATGTTGACCGCCTACCCAAGGAAACCATTCGGGGTAGGTAGTGTTAATAATTGGGAAGTAGAGCATATCTACAACTCTCCCATGAAGGAAAGAGGCGTATCCGCCACCTTCTGGAAGAAATGTTGCTACGCCAGAGATAGAATCATTGAATATCAAACCGTAAAATGCGCTATCAATTAAGTTTCCTATTGCCCCTGCTAATATTGCAGATATTCCTAAAACTAATCCGGTATTCGCTTTTTGTTTAATTAGGAGATATATGTAGTATCCCATTGCACAACTGGCTGCAATTCTGAATAGACTTAGGAAAAGTTTCCCAGAACCACCCCAAAATTCGATTCCAAAGGCCATTCCGGGGTTCTCGGTAAAATGAATGATAAACCAATTCCCAATAACAGAAAACCCTTGCCCCTCAATCATATGGGTTTTTATCCAAAATTTAAGCAGCTGGTCCAGAAAAAGGATTAAAAGGATTAGAAGGATTGATTTATTTCTTAATGATATTTTCATTTTAATGTTGTTGGTAAAAAATGGTTTTGATGTAATATTTACTGGGCAAAACTATAAAAAAAAGTGATCGGAAAGATCCGATCACCTTAATGCTTTTAGCAAAGATTTCTTATCGCTGGTTATTTTTAGCATTGATGCTAAGTGTTGCATGTGGAACAGCACGCAGTCTCTCCTTTGCAATCAGTTTACCAGTTTCTCGACAAATACCATAGGTTTTATTTTCGATGCGAACTAGGGCAGACTCAAGATGTTGTATAAATTTAATTTGTCTCTGAGCCAACTTCCCTGCTTCCTCCTTTGATAAGGTAGCCGCACCTTCCTCAAGTACTTTAAATGTGGGTGAGGTATCTTGAGTATCGTTGCTTTCACTCATGGTAATAGCACTCTTAAGAGTTTCGTAATCATTACGTGCCTTATCGAGCTTTTGCAGAATAATCTCTTTGAATTCTGCCAACTCTTCATCAGAGTATCTTGTTTTTTCTGCCATAACTCTAAATTTTGCTTAAAAATATGAAAATTAATATGAATAAACCAAGCTTATACAGCAATCTTATCAACTTTAATTGCAGTATTTATATCTGTATCAATCTCAATGTTTGTAAATGCTCCCTTTGGCTCAATATCAACCAAAATAATCTCTTTTGCTAAGGTTTGACTTGCAATATAATCGCGGTGAATTTCAACCGCTTTATTAATTGCATTGTGTTTCAGTATACTGATATGAATCTTATCTGTTACATCAAAACCCGCATCTTTTCGTAAATTTTGAATTCTGTTAATAAGTTCACGCGCAATACCCTCATTACGAAGCTCTTCGGTTATTTTAATATCAAGAGCTACTGTAAATCTTCCCTCGTTAGCAACCAGCCAGCCAGGAATATCCTCTGAGAGGATGTCAACATCCTTAATACCAATCTCTATTGAGCCTTCAGGGATATTAAGGGTGAAAATACCATTGCTTTCAAGCGTTGAAATATCTTTCTGAGTCATATTTGCTACTGAAGCAGATATAGATTTCATCGATTTTCCAAAACGCGGACCCAACTCCTTAAAGTTTGGTTTTATCTTTTTAACCAAAATTCCCGAAGTGTCCACAAGATATTCGAGTTCCTTTACATTAACCTCAGAAAGGATAAGATGTTCAATGGCGGATAGCTGACGTTTAAAATTATCGTCGAGGATTGGAACCATGATTTTGCTCAATGGCTGACGAACCTTGATGCTTACCTTGCGGCGTAAGCCTAACACCATTGAACTAACGCTCTGTGCTATTTCCATTTTTTCCTCAAGATCTTTATCGATCAAGGCCATATCGTATTTGGGATAGGTTGATAGATGAACGCTATCATCCTTATGCTTACCCGAAACTTTATTCAAATCGATAAATAGCCGATCGGTATAGAATGGTGCAATTGGCGCTGCAAGCTGAGTCACGGTCTCAATGCAGGTATAAAGCGTTTGGTATGCAGCAATTTTATCTTTACTGAATTCGCCGCCCCAGAAACGTCTGCGGTTCAAACGTACATACCAGTTACTTAAATGCTCCGATACAAAATCCTGAATTGCTCTACCCGCCCTTGTTGGCTCATAGTTTTCATAGGCATCCTCAACCTCTTTAATCAATGTGTTTAATAATGAAATAACCCATCTATCAATCTCAGGACGTTCGTTAACAGGTATTTCAGCCTCCTCGAATGTGAATCCATCAATATTGGCGTATAGTGCGAAAAATGAATAGGTGTTATAAAGTGTACCAAAGAATTTACGTTTCACCTCGTCAACGCCCTCGATATCAAACTTAAGGTTATCCCAAGGTTGTGAGTTTGTTATCATATACCAACGCAGAGGATCTGAGCCATATTTTTCAATTACCTCAAATGGTTCAACGGCATTACCTAAGCGTTTACTCATCTTATTGCCGCTCTTATCCAGAACGAGTCCATTTGAAATAATGTTTTTATATGATACAGAATCGAATAGCATGGTTGATATTGCATGTAACGTGAAGAACCATCCACGGGTTTGGTCAACACCTTCTGCAATAAAATCGGCGGGGAAAACATCACTGAAATTATCTTTATGCTCAAATGGGTAATGAACCTGTGCGTAAGGCATAGCCCCAGAATCGAACCAAACATCGATAAGATCTGTTTCACGGGTCATTTTCTTGCCCGATGGGGAAACGAGTATAACATTATCAACGAATGGACGATGTAAGTCGAATGAGCTATAATTTGAATCGGAGAAATCGCCTTCGGCATATTTTGCCAATGGATTAACTGACATAAAACCAGCCTTAACCGCTTTCTCACACTCGGCCTTCATCTGGGCAACAGAACCAATGCAAATCATTTCGCTACGATCTTCGGTAACCCATATTGGTAATGGTGTTCCCCAAAAACGTGAGCGGGATAGGTTCCAATCAACAAGATTCTCGAGCCACTTTCCAAATCTTCCTGTTCCTGTGCTTTGCGGTTTCCAGTTAATCGTTTTGTTTAGCTCAAGCATTCTGTCCTTTAATGCCGTGGTGCGAATAAACCAACTGTCGAGCGGATAGTAAAGCACGGGTTTATCGGTACGCCAGCAGTGTGGATAGCTGTGTATGTGCTTTTCGATTCGGAATACCTTATTCTGCTGCTTTAGGTTAACAGCCAAGTCGACATCAAGGGTTGTATCCGTTTCGGTTAAGGTAGAATCGTATTCGTTTTTAACAAATCGTCCCGAAAATTCTTTGTATAAGTTGATGTTGATGTTATTTTGAACAAATGCAGGATCGAGATCGTCTATTCTATAAAATCTTCCTTGGCGGTCGACCATTGGTTCTGGGTTTCCGTTTTTATCACGTAGGATTAGCGGTGAAATACCAGAAACCTTTGCAACTCGATCATCATCAGCACCAAAGGTTGGTGCAATATGAACTACGCCTGTTCCATCTTCAGTGGTAACAAAATCACCTACAACAACTCTAAACGCATCACCTTCGGGTTTTACCCAAGGGAAGAGCTGTTCATAAGTAATTCCAGCAAGTTTTGATCCTTGAATTTCTGTAACGATTTTAAATGGAATTCTTTTATCTCCTTGGTTATACTCCTCCAACCTTAATTCTGCATTCGCGGCGGGGAAGTAGGCTTCAAGACGATCTTTGGCAAGTATTACATTGATTGGGTTTCCGCTATAGGGGTTAAAGGATTGAACCAATACGTATTTGATGTTTTGCCCAACAGCCAATGCCGTATTTGAGGGTAATGTCCAAGGGGTAGTAGTCCAAGCAAGAATATGTAAATCGGTATTAATTCCTTGGAAAAGGAATTCGCTTTTATCGTTACGGATAACCTTAAACTGAGCAACTGCCGTGGTGTCTTTAACATCCCGATAACAACCGGGTTGGTTAAGCTCATGGGTACTTAAGCCCGTTCCTGCTGCTGGAGAAAAAGGTTGAATGGTTTTTCCTTTGTAGAGCAGCCCTTTATCGTATAGCTTTTGAAGTAGATTCCATAGGGTTTCGATATACCTATTATCGTAGGTGATGTAAGGATGTTTCATATCGACCCAATACCCTATTTTATGGGTAAGTTCCTCCCATAGGTCGGTATATTTCATCACCTCCTTTTTGCAGGCGTCATTATATTCTTGGATTGATATTTTTGTTCCAATATCCTCCTTGGTTATCCCAAGCATTTTTTCAACACCAAGCTCAACTGGCAATCCATGGGTATCCCAACCAGCTTTTCGGTCAACTAGAAATCCTTTTTGGGTTTTATATCTGCAAAATATATCTTTAATTGCTCGCGCCATAACGTGGTGAATACCGGGTATTCCATTTGCTGATGGCGGGCCCTCGTAGAAAACAAACACGGGGTGACCCTCACGGGTGGTTAAACTTTTTTGAAATGTGTTGTTCTTATCCCAGGTTTTCAGCACGTCTTTATTCACCTGCGACAAATCTAATCCTTTGTACTCTTGAAATTTAGGTTTCATTCAAATTAACTATTATACAGTGTACCTTGCAATAAAATCCCACAAAGATAGGTTTCTGTATGAGAATATCAAACAGATTGTTGGTTAAGAGATGTTTGCTAATTAACCTACGTTGCCAGCCCTCTGTTTATGGGGTTAATTTGTTGAATTAAAATGTTTTATTAATACCCGTTTAGGGTTGTGTTTTAATGCCACAAGGTGGCAAAATGTGTATAAATTGTTTCTTAGTTTCACTATCGCAAAATGCGATAATACATGTTGCTTTTTTACACTTTGGGGAACAGGGTTAAACTTTGATGATTCCTCTGAGCACCAATTTCCTCCATTAAAACAGGGTTATCCTCATTTAAAGTGAGGACGTCCTTGTTTGAAGTGAGGATTTCCTTGTTTGCAATTAGGATTTCCTCCCTTTGAGTAAGGAATTCCTTGTTCAGAATGAGGATTTTCTTGTTTGAAATGAGGACGTCCTCCCTTTTAGCAACAATTTCCTCCTTCCAAGTGAGGATTTTCCCCCTCTGAGCAACAATTTCCTCCTTTGGCAGAGGAATTTTCTACATTCCCTAAGGATTTTTCTATGTGGAAAAGAAACATTCCTTCCTTGAAAAGTCTTCGGGGAAGGAAGGAATGAAACTTTCCTTCCTTCAAAAGTTTCTTCCGAAGGAAGGAATAAAATATTTCTTCCTTGAAAAGTCTTCAGGGAAGGAAGGAATAAAACATTCCTTCCTTCAAAAGTCTTCGGGGAAGGAAGGAGAGAAACATTCCTTTCTTCAAAAGTCTTCGGGGAAGGAAGGGAAGAGACTTTTCTTCCTTCCCGAATGACTTTTCTATGTTGTTTTATGGTAGTGTTCCCCAAAAAAACTTTTCTTTTAAAAAAGTTGGGTTATTCCTTTGAATATTTATTGATTAATTCAAGTTGTTGATTAAATAGGAAACCCTGCGAAAGCAGGGTCTCTAATTTAACAAATATTTTTTCTATCATTAATGCTTTACTACTAGTTGCTGACGATATATTTTGTTACCATCATTTATTTCAATAATATAGCATCCGTTATCAAGATTGCTAATGGGTAATGTAACCGTTTCTCCAGATTTCTTCAATGTTGCTTTTATAGTTCCAAAATTATCAAAAATGCGGACAGTGTAAGAATTCGTTGAAATGAATTTTGACCTAAACGTTGCTGCATCTTGTGTAGATTGGGTAGTTGCCGTATTCTCTGCCTTACCAATGGTCAATGTTACATTTTCAGAAGCAGGATTTGGAGAAATGCTAAAGCCATAGTAGCAGGGATCCTCGGAGACTTCAGCATGGCTTATTTCGGATACCCCACAGGCGTTTACCTCTGCTACATCCACGTAGTACACATGACCGCAATTATTTAGCTGTCTCTGGAAAATAACGCTGGTTGATGATGTACTAGATTTCAAAACACCATCCAGATACCATTTATAACTCGTTGCGGTGTTTACGCCATCGATGGTTGCCGTAAACCTTCTTGGTGGAGCATCAAAATCTATAGAAATAGCCCCAGGCACTGGAGAGCCAGCAACAATGCTATAGTTGCGATACGCTGTTCCGCAGCCAGAGTTAAATGTTGCTCTAACCCAACTCGAACTATTCCCGGTGGGAGTAAATGTTGCTGAACTACCCGATGCTGACGATAAGCTTAAGTTGGTACCAGGATCCCATGAAACGGAACAGCCCGAGGGTAAGTTTCCAACTGTAAAGGTAGCACCTAAAGAGCAAACAGTAGCTGGACCAGAGATTGTTGGCGTAGGAATTGAAAGAGTTGTTACAGAAAAAGTAGTGCTTTGAGGAGATACTCCCGTATTGCTTTCAGCAGTTACATAAAACTTGTTGGTAGTACCTGCGGACAATCCGGTTACATTGAATGAAGTAGTCGTTGTGGTGCCAATTTTTGAACTAGGAGTAGTTGTAGAATTATAGACATTATAGATTGTTGCCGTAGGTGAAGCAACCCATGTTAGCGTGGTGCTACAATAGGAAATACTGCTTGATGCAAGGCTTGTTGGCGCATCTGGAGGAGGAAGGGGTGTTGTAAAGGATATTACTGAAGATGTATTTGTGTTTCCTGCAAAATCAGCCGCTGTAACAGTTGCCGTATAGGTAGTACTGGATGTAAGGCCGCTATATGGGTAATAGTTACCCGTATAATAATAGGTAGAAGCATCTAATGGCCCTGCCCCTGGCATGGTTGTACCAGCCGAATTCTTTAAAACTACAGTATAACTTTTTATACCATTAACTCCGGCAGAAATGTTAGAAGCAGTATATGGATTTGACCAATCATCGGTACTGCTCGTCCAGTTAATTGTAGCAGAATTGCTATGAATGTATGAAACTGATGCAACTGGTTTTGAGGGAATTGAATTGTCAATCCTAACACTAAATAAAACATTTTCACTATAACTAGGGTTGATTGAGTTACCCTTTTTGTTCCTTACAATAAAAGTCAGCTGAAAAGGGTATAAATCTCCATCATTTGCGTTTGCAGGGGTAATATCCAAATTAAATGTAATAGTTTGAGTTTTTAATATACTTTGACCACTATTATCAATGCTCACCCAGCTGGCGTAAGCACCGAACGAGTATGACTTATCAATTGAAACGGTACAGGTATCGCTCCTGTTACTTGTTACTTTGACCTGAACCTTAGTCGTGCTCCCGGTTCTAACGGGTGTGCATAGCTGACTAGTTTTATCAGTTGAACTTTTTACGGTAAAATCTTGGGCAGTAAGTATACCACCTGTTGCTAGCAGGATTAGAAGGGTGCAAAAAAATTTGAGTAATCTTTTCATCATCGTTTTAGGTTTATGTGGTTAAATAAAAAAGTAATTCAATATTACATTTTAGTTGATTATTCGGCTTCATAAAGAGCACTTTCTCTGTAATCGGGTTCCCATTTCTGATTATAATCCCTTTTTCATTCCCTATCCTTTGACTGGGGCAGATCAAAAAGAGCATATTTTTCATGTTCAAATACCCCAATGCTTAATCCCTGATGCACCGAACAGAATAACCATTCCCCTTATAATTGCAGATCTTGGTAACTGCTGATTCAAAGTATTCTAAAAAAAGAACCCCCGCATAAGGGACACCACACTCAGTGACCGCCCACCAGGCACCATCGTAGCAAACCCAGACATAGCGACCCGTGTCGAACCAACGCCACCCACCCGGGTTGGCGGTGAAGCCGCTGCTGTTATCGGCGATATGGTCAATCCCAATCCAAAGAGCCCCGTCCCACTCAATAAAAGGGGCTTGTTTCATCTTGTATCCAGCAATGCTATCGCCCCCGAGGTAGGCTACCAAAGTATTCCACTCGCCCTCGCTAGGTACGTGCCATCCTTTAGGAGCGATGCTGCGGTTGTCGGATACTGCGTACCAGTTGTACAACCCGCCTAGCAGGGCAATGGTATCCAAGCTATTCGTATTGTTGTAGTAGCAGTAAGCACCCGATGTAGTACTTCCCCATTGCGCATTACCCGTTACATTGGTTATAGCATCGCCATTACGGTACTTCGTAGTCCGCAGATTTTCGGCCATCCATGTTTGGGTGCCAATGGTGATAGTTCTGTAGGTATTCCCATCCTGATCGGTCATCGAACCGTACTTCAACTTGGGATTGAACACCGCGGTGGTATGTCCGTTGGTTGGGTTGCTTGGCTCGCTATCGTTGTCTTTACTACAGCTACTGGCAATAACCAGTAAAAATCCTAGTACAACCAATTTGAAAATCAAATTTCCGTTTCTCATAATTAATTCATCTTATAATCAAACCTATATTTTATACCGAATATAATGAGCGATTTTGCTTATAGGCACACATTGCAATAGAACAAAATGGTAAAAAAGCCCAATGGTCTAGTCCTTTACGCACCGGATCGAATACCCATCGCCTGTGCGGCCATTGCTCCTATTAATTGTGGCGTCGAAGTCCGACAGAGAAATAATCCTTACATGAAGAGCATCTGACTCCGTAGCAGACCACCAACTACCATAGTAGTAGATGTGGTAGAAGCGGCCATTGGGATACCAACGCCACCCGCCCGGAAGGGCGGTGAACCCGCTGCTGTTATCGGAGGTATATTTATCGGGTCCTCCCCACTGGATTATGCTGGCTTCCTTTAGCCTTCCACTAGCAATACTATCGACACCGAGGTAGGCCGTTAGCGTATTCCACTCAGCCTCGGCGGGTATGTGCCAGCCTTTGGGCGCAATGCCCCGATTGTCGGATACCGCATACCAGTTGTACAACCGACCTAGCGTGGCGATGGAATCCAAGCTAACCGTATTATTGTAATTACAGTACGCACTCGTGGTTAAGCCGCTCCATTGTGCGTTATCCGTTATGTTGAATATAGATTCGCCGTTGCGGTACTTGGTGGTTCGTAGGTTTTCTGCCATCCACGTTTGGGTGCCAATGGCAATGGTTCTATAGGTATTCCCATCCTGATCGGTCATTGAACCATACCTCAAATGGGGGTTAAACTTTGCCATTGTCAGTCCGTTGGTTGGGTTGCTTGGACTGTTATCATCGTCTTTACAACAACTATTAGCAATAATCAGTAAAAATCCTAGTGCTAAGAATGGGGAAATCAAAATTCTATTTTTCATTAATAATTCTATTTTATAATAAAACCAAATCCTATATCAAAAGTAATAAAATTTTTAAACTACAAAAGAGCATTCTATTGTTTGCTGAAATTTAACAATAAGAAAGAGTTTAAGTGATTTTTGCCTTTATTTGCGATTTTAAAGATCATTCGTAGTATTATTTAATAGTGAGATATTTTTTCTGATTTTGGCATACTTTACTCCATTGGCGTTCGGAAAAGTAGATTTAATGGTGATTTTAGTATGACGAACGAACCTCAACTCTTTAAGGGGCTATAACAGAGTTGCATGGTAGTTTCTCCTCCTTTTTTAAGGAGCGGTAGGGGTTGTTTTTTGTTGCTTTTTATATTTAAGGTAAAAGTTAAGTTATTCCTTTGAAAATCTATTTATTTGGGTAATGAAAAGATAAAAGATGAGCCCTTGTTTATCTTGCTTTTTACATGAATTGTTTCGCCATGCGCTTCGATAATGTGCTTAACAATGGCAAGGCCTAATCCGGTTCCACCCTGCTCGCGTGAGCGGCTTTTATCGGCCCTATAGAATCGTTCAAAAACACGAGAGATATCGGCTTCCCCAATTCCAATACCATTGTCATGTACTTCAACCAGAATTTTATTTTTTACTTCAGAAAAAGAGATGCGCGTTTTACCTTCCATTTTTCCATAGTAAATTGAGTTGGTTATAAGGTTGGTGAGAACTTGAAAAATCTTCATTTTATCTGCACAGACAATAATCGGTTTTTTATACTTTTTGTAAAAAACAAGTTGAATATTGCGCTTTTTAGCCCTTATTTCCTGCGTTTCAAAAACTTCCTCAACAAGCTGCACAATGTTGAAATTCTCTTTGACGAGTTTTAATTCTCCTGCCTCGTGCCTTGAGATTGTTTCTAAATCCTCCACTATTGAAATAAGACGATTGATGCTTTTTTCGGCTCGCTCTAGGTATTTACGGTTTATCTCAGCATCCTCAAGCCCGCCATCAAGAAGGGTTAGAACGTATCCTTGTATATTAAATATTGGAGTTTTTAATTCGTGCGAAACGTTACCCAAATACTCCTTACGATATTGCTCCATCCCCTTTAAGCGGTCAATTTCTCTCACCTGATTGCTTGCCAAGGAAACAGCATCCTGATTAACCTCGTTGAAAATTTTATCGAGATTTTTCCAAGTGGGTTTTTCATCAACAGTATTAACATTTGGAACTCTTTTTAAAAATAACCATGTAACAAGGTATGTAAGCAGAAAAACGAGGAGAATACTAACGATTGGGTATAATAGGTAGTACTCTTTGTTCCCGCTTATAAAAATTATGGCGATTAACCCAGAGGCAATAGCTGCTGTTAATGATATATAGACTGTGATTTCTCGGTTTAAAGGGTTTTTCATGGGATAAACTATCAACTAAACAACAACAGCTATTATTAATTATTGTTCTCTCCTAACGCCCAAGTAATCCTGAATCCAGATATTGCTTTAAAAGCCTAGATATATATTTACCCACAATATCAAATTCGAGGTTTACAACTGTACCAACCTTAAATTCATGGAAATTGGTGTGCTCATAGGTGTATGGAATAATTGCAACCTGAAATGAGCCTTCCTGAGAATTTACTACGGTTAAGCTAACGCCATTCACAGATACAGAACCTTTCTCAACAGTGATATTGCCTATCTTAGAATCATATTTAAATGTGTAATACCAGCTGCCATCGGCCTCTTTAACCTCGCTACATGTTGCGGTTTGATCAACATGTCCCTGAACTAAATGTCCATCGAGTAAACTGTCAATCTTCATGCTGCGCTCAAGGTTTACTTTATCGCCTACCTTAAGAAGACCTAAGTTTGATTTCTCAAGCGTTTCCTTGATTGCGGTTACTGTATATGTATTTCCCTCTATTTTCACAACAGTTAAGCACACACCATTATGGGATACGCTTTGATCTATCTTTAGATTCTCCGCAAATGAACATGTAAGTGTGACGTGTAGGTTCTCTTTATCTTTTACGATTGCAACCACTTTGGCGGGTTCTTCAACTATTCCTGAAAACATATTAATTAATTTAAAGTTAGGTTGCCAAAGTTACAAAAACGATTGTAACTATTCTGCAACAAAAAAATATCTCACGCAAAGTCGCTAAGCCGCAGAGAAAGTTAAATAGATAAGAAACCCTATTAAAATCAGTTGAAATACTGCGATTTGATTATACCAAATAGAATCTACAGTTTGTGCGCAAAGGGAAAAACTTTTAGTTTTTTCTTCTTCGCGAACTTGGCGACTTTGCGAGAATAGCTTGGGTGGTTGACGTTTATTTTACATTCAAAAGAAATATCTATTAAATTATGTGAGTGATTAGTTAACAATATTGTTAATTATGAATAATTTGATCAAATATTTGGATTAATTTTATGGCATGAAAATGTTTTTTGAGTTTATAATTATCCTCTTTGACTATTAATACTACAAAATTGTCCAGAAATGGACTTTAGGAGTATTTATCATTACTACAATTATTTTATTTTTCTAATTATCACGCCTTTATTATTATTGGTTTGGTTGTTGTTTGTCTTTACTTTTATTGATATTCTATTGTCCGAAATTGGTTTATAATAGTTAAAGTGAAATTATACGTAGCTATTTTAGTATAAGGTGTGAAAAAAGAAATAAATATGTGCAATTTCAATACTTTTACGCAGTTACATCGAAAAAAATTTAAAAATAGGATATCACACCATTCGTGTAAGTTAAAAAACCTACAAGAAATACCTGAACCCCTCAAACGACTAGGACTATCATTATTTTTAATGGTGGTTTTTGTCTTTAATAGCTATGGGCAAGCAACAAGAACATGGGACGGAGATGCTGGCAATGGAAGATGGAATACTGCTACAAATTGGTCAAGTAATATCGCTCCAGTAAATGGCGACAATGTTATTATTCCTGTAGCTTTTATTAACCAAACAATTAGCCGAGTTCCAAATATTTCCTTAAACTCTCTTACAGTACAAGGTACTGGTATTCGTTTTACCGCCAACGGAACGGCTCAATCAATTACTATCAATAATACAAATGCAACATCGGCATTAACCATATCAGGCTCAGCAACCTTTGGCGATGGAACTGTTGGAAATGCGGTTAATTTAAATCTATCGGCAATAAATACAGCAACAAGCATAACTGGCACTCTTTCAAATTCTGCGAATAATACAATCACTCTCGCTTCTGGTCAAACACTAACCATTGCAGGTGGAGGAACTTTTAATGCCAATGTTGGTACAGTTACAATTAATGGGATTGTAACAAATTCAGGAATTGTAACTGGTGGTTCGTTAACCTTTACCTCAACCGGGGTATATAATCATAATCAAAATAGTGGCACTATTCCAACCTCAACTTGGAGTGCTAGTTCCAACTGTACCATTGGTGCGGGTTTTACAGGTACAACCCCTGTGGGTTTAAATCAATCCTTTAGCAATTTTACAATGAATGCTAATGGACAAACACTTACTTTGGGTTCAAACCTAAGCATTGGCAACGATTTAACAATTTCGCAGGGAACCATTGCCGGTGCGGCAAATACAATTAATCTTACAAGAAATTTAGGTGGTGCTGGAAATTTATCGTTTACAACAGGAACACTTAATATTGGTGGTAATAATAATCAGACTGGTACATTCAATTGTGGCACAAGTACTGTAAACTATAATGGAACAGCTCAACAAATTCGGGGAGTTCCGTATTATAATCTCACAACATCTGGCAGTGGAACAAAAACACTTTTAGGAGCAACAACTATAAATAATAACCTTTCTATTTCTGGCACTACTACTTTAGCATCAGATATTTATCAGATTACGGGAAATGCCACTGGTTTGTTTACAATGACTTTGGGGACAGTTTTAACCCTTGGAAATACTGGTAATGCAACGAATGTGCTATTCCCTACCAATTATACATCGGGAAATATAACTCTTGATCCTACTAGTACAATTTTCTACCAAACCATGGGCGCACAGACGATCTCAATTGTACCTACTTATGAAAGGTTAACCATAGATGGTGGAAGTACTAAAACTGTTGCAGGTAACATTCGCATTAACAGCATTCTAAACTTAACTAACGGGAGGCTTGCGCTAAACAGTAATGAACTAACTTTATCTAGCAATGCAAGTGTAGTTGGATTGGTTGGCTCCTTCAATATGATTGACGTTGGAACTGGCAGCATAATTAAGGAGGGAAATACCAATTCCGATTTTGTACTCACATACCCAGTAGGCATTGGATCTGCGTATACATCTATGCAGATAGCCAGTCTTTCGGCAACATCCATTGCTCCATTATCGAGTATTAAACTGCAATGCAGTTCAACTCCTGCATCGGGAGTTCCCGGAAACCATCCGCTAAATCGTCAATGGGTAACCTCAACCACCGGTATTACAGGATCATTAATAGCCGATATTCGGTTTACTTATGATGCTGGGGATATTCCTGCTGGTGGTAATGCGAGTCTCTGCGAAATTGCTTATAAACCAACAGCTGGAGTCTGGGGCGTTCCAATTGGTGCAAGCGCTGCGGGCAATAACCCTCTTAAAGCATCATCTACTTCAACTTTAGATGCAACATGGACTGGCACTGAGCCTATCAAAAGAGTATTCTACTCATTAAAAACAGGTAGTTGGGACGATCCAACAACATGGACACTCGATCCTTCCGGAACACAGCCGCTAAATCCCAATAATGTAACACCTACAACATCCACTTCGTCTGCTTTTGATGAGGTGGTAATCCTTTCAGGGAGAACAGTTACCGTATCTACATATACAAAGGTGAATAGTAAACTAACTGTTATTGGAACACTTGATTTTGGAACAACAATAGGACATTCGTTTACTTCCATTAATGGTACTGGTCGTATACGTCTTGCCGGGGATAACTTTCCAATAGGAGATGCTACCAATTTCGTTACAGCTGGGTTGGGTGAAGGAACGGTAGAATACTATGGAACATCTTGTAACTTGAATTCTGCTCGCACTTTCTTTAACCTGGAAATCAACCTAACAGCAGCAAATACGCTAACATTATTAAGTGATTACTCAATCAATGGTTACTTAAAAATATTCAATGGAATTTTAAGTATTAACGATAATACTTCAACTACTCCACTTAACATAACCGTAAAGGGAAATATCACCGTTTCAGCAACAGGTAAAATTGCAACTGGTACGGCCAATGCTCGCCATCAGCTGAATATGTATGGCGACTTTACCAATAGCGGTGATGTAAGGTTTACCAATCGTGCTGTTGCCGATTATGCAACTGAGGCCACTGATGGTATTGTTGATGCCAATTTCCTTAGCCCCGATAACGACCAAAGTATAATGTGCAGGGGTATTACAAATTTCTATAGAATTGAGGTAGACAAAGGAGTTGATTATACTTATACATTAAATATTGATGCTACTGCTCCAGCCAATTTTAATCTATTTGGATTTGCCAACGAAAACCATACCCCTGCTACGGCACAATTAGTAAACAATAATAATGCTCTAGGTTTAATAAGAGGCTCTGTAAGAATAGGAAATAGCGTTGTAATACCAACACTTTCTACTGCAAATATTTACAGCATTTCTGCAGGAGCGCAACTATGGATGGATCGTGGAACTGCGCAAAAGAATAGTGGACAAACCATTGCTTTATATGGCAAGATTAAAATTACCAACGGAACCCTTGAGGCTAAAACAATCAGCGGGATAACATTTCGAAACAACGGTATTCTAAGTGTTGAAGGGGGAACTGTTAATACCAATCAAATTAGAACTTCGGATGTAGGGGTTGCCAACTATGGCGGCTATGTTCAAACAGCGGGAACGGTAAATGTTCTAGGAGGAACAACAAATACAGATTATTACGTTTTTTCTTTGCCCTACCCCAACTGTGTATTCAACATGAGTGGTGGTACTCTTAATGTAAACACCTCAACAGGGAATAGCGGTATTCTCATTAATTCCGATCCTGATAATATAAAAGTTACGGGTGGTACAGTGATTGCAGAAACAAAATCAACCGATGATTTTTTAATTACATCAACTGCCCCTTTCTGGAATCTTTCGTTTAAAAACTCAACGGCTGTTGCCCGACAGTTCTCATTGGGAGCAGCAACAAATATTGCTCCCGATAATGTAAACGTAGCCGCTCAACCACTAAAAGTGCTAAACGATTTTAGGTTGTGGGGAAAAGAATCTGGTGGTGCAACATATCCCGCTATCACCTTTAATTCAGGAACAAATGATGTATATATTGGAGGTGCTTTTTATATTGAAAATGGGGCGCTGTATGTACCCATAAGCGGAGGAACAGCACCATACGATGCAATTGCCAATCAGCCAACATCACGCAACACAACCTATTTCAACAAAACAAACGGAACGGGTGCAGTTGAAGAGTTTTATCAGGGTAATACTACTAACCCGCTTGAACTTGGAAATATTGTCGTAGACAGAACCAACGGTTACGAAGTAAAACTAACCTCTGGGGCAACCAGAACCAATGAGTCGGTTGGTTTAGATATAAACGGCAATGCTTCTGTGCTATCTGGGACATTAAATCAAAACCTCTTCACTATTCGTACATGGGGCGCCATAACAAATAATGACCACATGGGTACTTGGTTTCCGGGTGTAACCCCCAGTAGAGCCCAAATTCAAATGGTTGAAAACCCTGCGTTAACACTCACAACCACAACCAATGCCGTTTTTGGTAACGTTCAGATAAATGTAACTCCCCCATCAAAAATAACCCTTACCAGTGATGTTTACATCGAGCGTATGGAGTATGTAAAAGGGCTTATCTACCTTAAGAGCTATAACCTTAAGGTTGATAATTTATGGAATATGGAAATGGGTATTTTCGAGAACAGTGCAACTAATAGTTATCTAAAAGTGGCAGATAGTGGCTACTCTGGCAGTTCTATGATTTTTACCGATGGAAAAGCAAGCGATGGTGGTTTAACTCTTAAAGTAACAGCAGATTCACAAACAGAGAATCAGCCCAATATTCTTAATAATTTTGGCCCAATAACCTATCCTCTTGGCTTTACGGCTGATGGGGGTACAACGCTATACTTCCGTCCTGCACAGATGGTGGTAAAGAACTTTGCCGATGATGGGTATGTTACAATTCGAACTGCAATGGGACCACTGCTCACTCTAAACGCCGCAGGAGGTGAGGTTCTTCAACAATACTGGCGAGTATCATCATCTTATTTCACCACTGCTCCTACTGTTGCTTTTCGTTTCTACTATAGAAACAGAACGGGTGGTGGATTAATGGATCTTGTTGCCGCAAACTCGGTTAATGAAGTTAATTACGTTCCCGGAAAAGTACAGGATAGTAATCCATACACAAGATTATACGAGGCTTTAACCGATAACGATATTATCAAAAACGTTGGGGCAACAAATACACGTGTAATTACTTTCAATGGAAATAGCACCAATGGATTGTTTACTCCATCCTCAAACGGCTTTTCTTTGGACGATTACAACTTTACAGCTGGGGCTGCCGCATGTTTCGCAGGTTCGCCAATTCACTACTACACAAACGCAAGCTATCAGATCTGGAATAACGCTGCCACATGGGATGTAGGCTTTATTGGTAGCGGAGTTCATGCTGTTCCAACAACTGGAAGTATTGTACACATCTATAACGGTAGAGCAACTGTTGATAACCCGCCACCACGAGCAGGTAGGATAACTGTTGATGCTACAGGTATTCCGAATCCACCAGCGGAAATTATTTTTGAATTACCAAACCTGCCTATTGCGCAATCGAACTCCGAAAATGTTCCACGATTGCAGTTTTACAATAGTGTTAACGCAACTTTGGGGTTTGTAAAGGGAGTTGGAATGATCTCTTTCGGTGCAAATAACATAAATTTAACAGGTGATTTTGGTGATTTTGGGACAAATCCATATTCTTACTATCTCTTCTTTAACAATGGCACAGCACCCGCTCAGCTAACAAATATTCCAACGCCTATTCCAAATATGATGATTGAGTACTCCACCGACATCAACCAAAATATTACAATCAATTCGGATCTGATTGTTCAAGGGAATGCAACAGTGCATCCATTAAGAGATGTTTATATAAAACGAGATTTGGTTTTAGGTTTTTGGCTGGGAGCAACATTTCAGTTCCCCGCAACAGGTAGTGCCGTTAAAGTTACCGTTGATAGAGATGTTGATTTTACACGAATCCCTATTCCAGGATCTGTAGGTAATAGAAATCTAAATGTAGCCGCTGCTGCTGGTATCCTTGAGCACACTTTTGTTATTAAAAGAAATATAATTCAAGGTTCCGATAATAACTGGGGAATAGATCTTTACGGAGCGGCCAATAGATCCAAGGCAATTTTAGAGATGCAGGGTACCGAAAATGGAACATATTCTAGAACCTCAACAACAGTTCCAAACCTGTATCGTATAGTAATGAACAAGGGTACAAATCAAACCCCCTCTTTTTCCTTCGATGATAGTTTTATACTAAACGGGTCAACAAACACCGCAACCAAAGCTATCACAATGAAGAGTGGTACGCTTATTTTAAACGATCCGGCAATTAATATCAACCTAACCACAGGAGGTAATTATTTTGAAATACCCGCCGCATCCTGTCTCGATATTAAACAGGGAATAACTCATGCCAACGGTACTTCGGGTATTAGCCTTGATGGTAAACTTAGCCTAAGCGGTGGAACGCTTGATATGAGCGGTGGCGATAATCCAATTGAGTATTCGGCATCGGGAATGGCAACAATCTCGGTTACAAGTGGAACATTAACCGTTGGGGGACAAGTTCGCCGAACACCTTCATCGGATGTGGGTATTCTTACCTATTCACAAACCAACGGAACTGTTGTTATTGGTAACGATGCCGCACCAATAGGAAATAGGGGTGTGTTCGAAATACTAAATGCTGGAAGCTCTTTCTCAATTACTGGGGGAGATTTATTTATTGCACGTGCTCAAACAAGCCCAACCATCTCAGCATTCTATTTCGACCCTGCATTCTATAATATAGGTCTTGCAGCCAATATAAACATAGGACATACATCAACACCTGCTTCTCAAACAATAGGGATATATGCAGGAAAACCGCTCCCTAAACTTAGAATAAACAACTCTAGTACAAGAAATCCAATAGCAAGACTCGACGTGGTGTCAGCCACTATTACAAGTTTACTTCAAATTGATGCTGGGGCAACTTTTAACGCTAATGGTTTAGATCTCGAACTTCAAGGCGATATGACGGCTAGCGGAACATTCATCCCCAATGGAAACACTACCTTCTTAAGCGGAAGTAGTTCACAAACCATCACAGGAAATGGAACTTCGCTTAATTTCTACAATTTCGATAAATTAACTTCTAACAACGTAATATTAACCGCTGGCAACACACCGTTGTTGGTAACCAACAGCTTCTCGCTTTGTGGCGGAACTTTTACAGATAATGGAAATACTGTAACCGTAAAAGGGGATGTATATAATGATGCAACGCATATAAACAATGGAGTTGGAGATGGGATAACTCTAAAAGGAGATAATTCTCAAATTCTTTCAGGTAATGGAGTTTTTGGAAAACTGACTATCAATAACTCCAATGGAGTGACAATTCCTATTGGAAATCAACTATCCATCACTCGATCGTTAAAAATGCAAGCAGGCGTTTTAAATATTGGTAAAAATCTACTCGACATAGGTGTAAATGCTGTTATTGAGGAGTCGTCACCATTCTCAAATACAAACATGATTGAAACCAATATCTCTTTTACCGATAATGGTTTGCGTAAAACATTTCCTGCGGGAGTATCACCTGTATTCATTTTTCCTGTTGGATCAAACGATAAATATACACCTGTAACACTAACAATTTCAGCCAACGGGAATAGTACAGGTAGCATTGCCGTGAAACCTGCCAACGAAATTCATCCCAGTATTCTTGAGGATGCAGAGTTAGGCACACAAATTATTGATAAAAACAATGCTCTTCAATATTACTGGACTCTAAAGGCAAACGGAATTTCGGGGTTCACGGCTTCTGCTAAAATGAGGTATATAGATATTGATGCTGTTGTTGGTCCAGAGTACACTATTGCTGATTATCATACGGCGAGTCTTCTTGCTAATGGACTAGGTAACTGGCTGAAATTTCCAAAGGCTGATTTTGATGAAACAAATAAAGATCTGATATTCAATTTCAATCTCAAAAATGACGCTGGAATAAGCGGCGACTATACAGCCGGAGCAGGTGATGCAAGCCTTGATGGGGCTATTCCTGATTTAGTAACCAGCTACGAAACTAATTCCAATGGCGATTGGGCAACGGGTACAATTTGGACTCCAAATGTTGCAGGTGGTCCTCGTGGTGCAATCACAAAAATTAACATCCCCCATACCGTTGATGTAACCTCAAACTATGTTGCTGGTTACCTAACAGAAGTATTCGGTACTCTTAAACTCTACTCAACTTACGGTCATCGTTTGGGTATTCTCAACGGGAATGGTACGATATACCTTGAGGCAGGAGATATTCCCGCTGCTGTATACGATGATTTCTTTTCATCCGCAGGGGGAACCCTTGAATTTAGCGGGACAACAAACTACGAATTTCTTGGAAATATTACTGTGGTAAACCATCTGAGATTTACGGGAATAGGTGATAGAAAATTTCCGAATAACAACCTTCTCCTAAACGGAGATCTTAATATAACAGGTGATGCAGGTCTTAACCTCATAAACTACTACAACCGTAAAACAAGCATTAAGGGGAATCTAACCCGAACATCAGGATCGTATGATGCAGGTAGTGGTGCAAATGCAACTCTCGCATTTGTTGGAACTCTTCCTCAAACCATTACTGGATCATTTTCGAATAGTAATGCTTTAAATAATCTTGAGATAAACAATGCCAACGATGTTACTATTATTAACGATGTTGAGATTGATAGGGAGCTAAGACTCACTAACGGTCTAGTAAGTATAAACCCCTCAAGTTTATTCAGAATTAACTATGGAGCAATAGTTACTCCATCAGCAGGTTCTGCATTATCTTTTGTAAATGGGGTGCTTACAAAGGAGATGATGAATGGCAACAGCTTTACTTTCCCAATTGGCAACTGGGATGATACAAAAGCACATGGTCCAATTACGCTAAAATCTGTATCTGGTCCTTCTGGTATAAATGATTGGAAGGCATCTTACTTTTTTGCAAACGCAACATTAGCAGGATATAATACAGATAATTTTGATAGCCCCATATCTACAGTAAGTCATTCGGAGTATTGGAAGATAGAAGCACCAACAGGAGGCGCCTCTATCATAAGTATAATCCTTGATGGCTCTAGTGATGTAGCAAGTTCTTTGTTAGATTTATCGAATCTTAGGGTTGTAGGATGGAATGCATCATCATCTAAATGGGAGGTTGTGGGAACTAGTGCAACAGTAACTGGAACAGCAACTTCTGGTACGGTATCAACTACTACATTCATAAATTATGGTAGTTACACCTACTTCACACTAGCATCCGTAACACCTGTTGCTGCAAGTACAGCAACGATAACTAGTCCGGGCGTAGTGAATCTATGTAATGGATCTTCAACAACAATTATAGTTACATTCACAGGCACAATGCCTTATGTGCTTACATATAATGTAGGTGCTACTCCTATTACAACCCCTGCCATAAATTCTGCTTCCTATAATATTACAGTAAGTCCTTCTTCAACAACAGTATATACTCTTACAAATATTACTGCAAACGGTATTCCTGGCGTTATCACAGGTATGACATCAACAACAGTTAATGTAAGTCCTATACCAACAGTTAATATTACCAGTAATGATGCTGATAATATCATTTGTCAAGGGACTAATATTGTATTTACAGCAACAGCCGGATTAGCAAACTATCGTTTTAGAATAAACGGAACTACAGTCCAAAATGGAGCGAGCAATACTTATAATACCTCATTGTTGGCTGTAGGCTCACAATCTGTTGATGCTATTGGAACTAACTCAGGAGGATGTTCATCAACAAGCAGTGCTTTGGCGGTTACTGTAAATCCATTACCTGCTGCCGCAGGTGCAATAAGTGGGCCAGCATCCGTTTGCAGAACCTCATCTGTCGTATATACAGTACCCGCAATCGCTAATGCAACCAGCTATAATTGGTCGAATAATAACGGTGCAACAGGAACTAGTGCAACAAATAGCATAACACTAACCTTCCCAAATTCTGGGTCAACCATTATTACTGTTTATGGAGTAAATAGCTGTGGAAATGGGGTTTCTTCAACTTATACTGTAGCAGTAAATACGGCATCCATGCCAAGCGCAGCAGGTGCTATTACTGGTGTAGCAGAGGTCTGTAAGGGAGGAGCTGGTTACTCATATAGTGTCGCACCCATAACAAATGCTACTAGCTATATTTGGTCGTACTCAGGCACTGGTGCAACAATAAATGGAACAGGTACAAGCGTAACTATAGATTTTGCGGTGGGTGCAACAAATGGAAATTTAACTGTAGCAGGAACTAATGGTTGTAGTACAGGAACGGTTTCACCAAATTACAGTATTGTTGTAAATACTCCTCCAACTGCGACTATTCTACCAGCAACACCAGCAACCTGTAGCGGAACACCAATTACCATTACTGCAACTCCCGCTGGAGGTACAGCACCCTATATGACACACGCTTGGACTGGTGTTGGCGCAGGATCCCTGTCGTCAACTACGATTACCAATCCATTGTTCAACAATACGACAGGGGGAGGTTATGGTTTAACCTACACAGTTACTGATACTAAAGGATGTATGGGATCTGCGAATACCTCCGTTACTGTTTATCAGGCTCCCGTTGCAAATGCGGGTCCAGACGCTTTGGGTCTTTGTAGTGGCACAGCATCAATTGTTCTAACAGGAGCAACTGCCACAGGATCCTATAGCGGCACACCAACATGGACGGGTTCTGGAGGCTCTTGGACACAAAATCCCGATCCAGCATTAGCATCATTTACTCCCACTACCACCACCGGGTCAATTACAGCAACTTTAACCTTAACGGGAGCTAATGGTTGTGCCGATGTAACGGATACCAGAATTATTTCTTGGAGCATTACTCCCAACCAGCCAGGGGCTTTTACAGCAAGCACCACTTCCGTATGCCAAGGACAAACAGGTGTTACCTACACAGTGCCTAATGATCTAATTGTGACATCCTATGCATGGACTTATACTGTTGGTACAGGAGCAACAATAAATGGTAGTGGAAATAGCATAACCCTAGATTTTTCATCAACAGCAACTTCGGGTAAGTTAAATGTAACTGCAACTAACTCCTGTGGTACTAGCATTGCACGTACGCTTGATATTACAGTGAATCCTACACCAAAAACAGGAAGTATTTACCATATCCCAAATAATTATGGGTTATAGAAGACGACGTCTAGTAATATTGTAAAACCTAAAGAATAATCCAACAATTAAGGGCATAAAAAAAGACCTACAAATAGGTCTTTTCTTATTTTCTTATATGTTCTTTTAGAATTTATATGCGATACCTAGGTTAATGAAAAGTTGATCAGCATCGCCAATAGTATAACCAATTTGACCAACAGCATCTAATTTGCTTGTTATTCCATAAGCACCCCCAGCACCAATATTAAAGCCCACCTTTGATGTACTTGAAGAGATGGGGCCAATTTCAACTTTTCCAAAACTAAAATTCAAACCAGCCAAACCATAAGCTGTGAGTTTATCGTTCTGGAGAAAATTATAATGCCCATTAATATTGAAGGTCGTTAGTTTAAATTTAAAACCAGAAACTGGTTCACTTGGAAAATAATATGCAAATGAAACCTCTGCGTCAATTTTTTCAACAATTTGAGCAAGACCATTAATATATAAACCAAATCCCATTTGGGCGTTTCCGCTCTTATTAACTGCTGCTTTAGACCCAAGTGCTAAGCCACCACCAATACTTTTGAATTTAAATTGTGCGTTAGCACCAACAGCAAAAAGAACAACTGCAATAATTAATGTGATTTTCTTAATCATAACTATTATTTTTAAGGTTAATAATTGGTGTGAAATTACACAATTCTCATACCACATTCCAAAATTAAACTCAAAAACCTTTGGGTGTCGCTTTTTCCTTTTATATTCAGCATCTTATAGTTTAGAATCCAAAATTTAGTCCTACTGTAATTATAGAATTTTTCCCTTGAAAAGATGATGGGGTATAAAGATCCAAGTAATATTGAGTTGTGTACCCATCCACATTAAAGCCCTGAATATTGCTTTGAGCGATATTGAGATAGAGCCATGAATCGTGAATAAATTCCCAGCGACTAGTGAAAGAAATTGTTAAGTTCTTCCATGTGATGTCTTTCATAAAAGGCAACTGGTCTTCATTTGGGGCGGTGACATATGTATATTCATTCCCATGTCTCGCATAGGTAATATCTCCTCTCAAAAGAAAACCTCGGAACAACTTGATATCTATTGCGCCAAATAGTTCATCCGAATTATCGCGAAGATAGTGGCCTAGATTGAATTTGTTGGTCTCAAAAGTAGTTGTTGGCACTCGATGTTTATAGGTAAGAGGGTTGGCTTTTGTATACTCAAAGGTCAAAGATGTATTTGAGATTGGCCAATTCGAAAGGCGAAAGCCATACTTCTGTGAAACGAAGTTGTGTCGCTTTGTGCTGAACACTCGTGTAACCGAAAACTCATCAATATAAATAGTGCTATATAGATGAAGATTCTTTATTCTTCGTATGCTTAAATCAAGAAACATCTGTGAGTTCTCGTTCTCAATGTCGTGGTTTAATGTATGATCAATCGATTTATAAAACATTACTGGAATTAAGTACGCTGGTTGAACCTTAATATCAGAGTAGACAATTGAGTTTCCGACCGAAAAAGAGATACCCTTGAAGGGGATAAAGGTCATGAGGTTTGCTGCAATGTATTTATCTCTAAACACTGTTCTAAAATCGCCACCAGATGTTATATACGAACGGCTAGTATCAACAACCTCTGATACCAGCCAACCATGATAGTAATTTAACTCAAACCAATAAACTGGTTTCATATTAAGCTTAACCATAGCAAAGGATGGAGTTCTCCCTGAAAAAATTGAAGCACCATGGTAATTTGTGCCCCATTCCAACTGATCTTTAATCAGTCCTAATGATCCCCATTTCCAACCGTACACAATACCACCCCTCATTTCAGAAAAATCACCACCCTTCCTCCCTTGTACACTCACTTTATAGTTTCCGCCTTCGCTTTGTGTGAAATAACTAGGCTTTGCAAGAATTTCGGTTTGGTAGTTGTCGCGCAAATTCGCATAGATTGAAATCCTCCCAATACTACCCCACGCCTCTGCCCCGCCCCATGTGTGCATTATTTTGTTAGATCCTACTACGTATTCACGAATGCCCCAGATAGGTTTTAAAGAGAAGGTGAAAAGCGAATCTTTATAGTGTATTCCTAGTGGTAAAAACCCAATGTTGAAGTTCGGTTCTTTTGTTATCAGATTGCCCCGTTTCAAGTCTGTATAGGAATTTTTACCTTTTTCACCAATAAACCGATACTGCTTTAGGTAAAAATCCAACTCCTTGCTCTGTCGTTTTGTGATTTGCTCTTTACTTTTTTCCGCTTCAACTAAACATTTTAGAATATAACCATTCGTATAGGGCTTAACGGCAGAATTTATGTTTATAACTTTGCTATTGGCTAGCTTATCAAGAAAATCATAAATACCCTCATTGCAGAAGGAAACAGGGATCTCTTGGCAATAAACTTTACTCCAAACGAAAAGAGGAAGAATTACAAAAAGTAATAATCTTAATAGTTTCAAGTGCGTGTTCTATATTTTTAAAATGAAACGATCATCTACGATTTAAAGGCTTCGTGTTCAGATAAATCTTTTAACACTTTTGCAGGAACGCCACCTACAAGACATCTTGGAGGAACATCCTTTGTTACAACAGAACCTGTTGCGATGACGGCTTCATCTCCAATTGTGACACCTGGAGCAATTATTACATTAGGCATTATCCAGACTCCTTTCCCTATTCGGGTTTGCATAATTTGTCGGGGGTAAATCTTTTTCAGCCTTGTATTTGAAGGGATATTTGCGTGAGCTGTAATGGTAGTCCGATCTCCTACTGAAGTATCATCTCCAATGAATATTTGATCGGTAAAGACACGGTCGAACATAACCTCGTGACCAATATAAACACCTTTGCCAATATTAACTCCTCGCCAGCGATGAATGCTGGTTCTCCAACTCTTAACAAAGCAGAAGAAAGCTACCTTGTCAAGTACAAACCGCCATACAAATCGGACACCATATCGAAATGTACCCCAAGGCCCCTTTAGACCATAAAAATCTAAAACTTCTTTTGCTGGCATAACTATATCTCCTTATTTATTTGGTTTTCATAATACTGTTTACAAGTTACAAATTTGAATCCGTTACTATTGAAATACTCTATTTCTTTCCTGTATAATGGAATGGCTTTTAAGCCGAGGTTCTTAAGCTTAAGTTCTCGACGAATAACATCCCCAAGAAGATAGGAAATGTAGTTCGATGAACGTCTAACAATTTTCTTACCATCCGAAATCTCATCAATAAACTCGTTTGGATGGGTCAAAAAAACAATCGGCTTACTATTTATGCTTGATTCCCAAGAAAGTAATTTTCTGAGCTGTCGAGTTGTAAATGGGAATATTCTCATTGTAGTTCCAATATACGGCATTATTAGGGCAGAGATTGGTATTTCAAAAACATCTCCGCTTCCACGTTTCATTAGATTTTGCTCATGGGTAAAATATGGTTTGCGCGGAGCTACTAGCCATTTTAATTTCTTCATTCCACCAAAGGACAAAAACATATCAAATCGCTGCGAGGCTACTGAACTATCAACTTTAAATCCAACCTGCTTAAGAGCTATGGCTGTATCTCTATTAACTCTGGCCGCAGGAGCTCTAAAAGAAATAACATCTTGCCCAGATATGTCTTCGAGAATGCTTTTAGATTTCCTCAGGTGCTCAACTTGCTCTTCAAAAGATAAAACATCAAACGCCTTATCAACTTTATGTGAATAACCATGCGAACCAACTTCATGACCATACGGAAGAACCATCCTAACTACCTCCGGAAACTTCTCAGCAATATACCCCGTGAAAAAAAAAGTTGCTTTAATATTGTATTCTGCATATAGTTGAAGCAACAATGGCAGACCCTCCTTGAGAACCCTTTCTCCCATTGCATCCGAAAGGTTGTTATTTGCAATAGACGTGGTTTCAACATCATTAGTTAGTAAACAATACTTTTTTTGCGGCTCCATCTAATAATGTCGGTTAATGGAAAAAAAGTTTTAAAAAATATTTGGCAATGTTTTTGGCCTTTTGAAGGAAATACCGATAAACCCAAATTCCCAAATTATCATTCCATCGTGCAGCATGTGCGTTTATGATTATCTGGTTGGGCAATTTGCCATTCTTAAATGCCTCAATCAACTGAAAAGTGGTGCGAAAAGAATAATCAAAATTGCTATTTACTGTGTCACGAATGCTCATCCGTTCACCATCCCAACGACTACCGTTATCAGTTAAATAAAAAACGGCGTTGTAATCAATGCTAAGATATGGTTCACCTATCAACCCAAAATCTTTGAGAGAATATTTATCCCAAAGTTTACGGCTATCCCATTTTGATAGTGGTCGACCGTGCATTACCACTGTTTTAACAGGATATATTTGTCGAAGTTTTTCAAGTTTTTGACCAAAGGATTTTATTGCTTTGCTATAATTTCCTTTTGTGTCAGCTAAGTTTTCATAATGATAGCCTATTTCGTGACCTAAATTCTTAATTTTGCTAATTATTTCTATCTTGAAAGTGTGAGGTATTCTGAAATAATATGTTGCTTTAACATTATAACTATTTTCTATTCTGGCAATCTTTAAATCATGACCAGGCCATATATCGGAATCGTGCCTAAGAACAACAACCTTTTTTGCTGGTTTTACTAAAAATTCTTCAACTGTTTGAAAGCAATATCCCGCATTATTAATTGCCTCAATTAAAGAAATATATGTTTTTGATGTAAAATCTCTCATTAACCTGCTCCTTCAAAAACTAATTTAGTCTTCCAATTATAGTAATCCCTGCATGTACTTGTTCTCCCTCCCGAACCATGATGGTTGTATTTCGGGGAATTATTAGATCTGATTGTGAACCCCATCGTATTTTCCCAATAATCTCACCTCTCTTTACAGCAGAACCTTCCTTGGTCATTACAATACAACGCCGAACACCTCGAGCTGCAATCTGAACAATACCAGCCATAATTCCATCGTTGCGCTTGAAAACTACGGTGTTTCTCTCGTTGGTTAGTGTTGATTCTGGTGTATTTAGCCCAATTGCTGTACCATCGGTGTGTTTAACAAGAATTATTTCCCCATCAATGGGAGCCCTATTGTAGTGAACATCAAAGAGTGTCATTGCAATTCCTATCAAATAGCAGGGTTGGTTTAAGATATCTGTTTTGGTGATTTCGTTAATGTTTGCCACTCTCATCTTCTTAATGGTAACAGGGGTTTGGTTAACCTCAAGCTCTTTTATATAGATGATTCTTCCATCTGCTGGGGCAACGATATCATCCTTATCGCCAGGGATTTCCCTTTGGGGATTTCTGAAAAAGCGGTAGAAAAATAGGCCAACAAAAAGTAAGAAAACTATTAGTGGGCATAGGATTATCACAAAAACAGCAATCGGAATACTAACAAAATGATATATCAATAGCCCAATAGCAGTAGAGAATACTCCCAAAAGAATATTGTCCGTATACAAATATTTCCTATTAAAACCCCCTTTTGCTACCCAAAAGATAAACATCGCAGACGAGAGTAAAAACGATGCCATTACTATTATAACTTGTTCCATTACAATTCTACTTTATTTGGTTTAAAATACATTTATCTTTTTTTAAGGAACGAAAACATCATTAATGCATAAGCAAACATAGGTTTAATATCCTTTTTGTAGTATAGCGCACCAACCCGTTCCCCTTTCATTGATTTCAAATAGTTCTTAATTGTTAATAGTCCCTTTTTAAATGCTAAAAGAGAATAAACAGTGTCGGTTAAGGAGTTAGTCCATTTTACTCCTACCTTGAATTCATTGGGATAATTATTGATAATCCCGTTTAAATAATTATAAATATATAATCCATAATCAACCCCACAGGCTTTTGCCAATCCAACCCATAGCCATGTTCTTGCATTTATCTCAATAAGCTTAAACTGATTATCCGAAGGATCTTTCAGAAACTCAATTTCACAAACACCGCTATACCCGAAATGTTTTATTAGTTTTTTTGAAAGATCAAGGAGTTCGGGCACCATAACACTTTCCGCTAAAGTAGCGGTTCCAAATTGTATGGGGTGCTCCCTAAGCTTTGCTCCCATCCAAAATGCTTTAATCTCACCGACCTCTGAGAATGCGGTAAACGATATGGTTTTATTAGTTCCATCAAATGGAATCACCGACTGAGTAAAGGTATCACCGAGAGTATATTCTTGCTCAATTAACTTTAGCTGTTCCTCTAGCTCAACTTTACTGTTTGCAATTAATGCCTTTTTCTTAATTGCACCATAGAAAGCCAAACCATGCTTTCCTTTAGTAATTACTGGAAATTTAAGCGTTAAATCATCTGTATTGGTATCGGTAAAACAATGGGTGCTTGGAATAGGGACACCTAATTCTGAAGCACTGTTTAAAAGGTTTACCTTGTTATAAATCAGCTCGATAATATTGAATTCAGGAACTAGCATTTTGTAATGCTCTTCAAGTTTTTTTCGGTTACGAGAAAGGGTGATTACCGCATGGTCGTTTGATGGAAGAAGAATCCACCCATTAAGATTTTCATCCTTTGCCAATTGTAAAAGAAATTCTGCAAAGGCATCATCTTTAAAATCAGGGCAAATAAAAAACTTATGGGAATATCTGGAATATCGAGCTACACAGTTTCTCTTATCAACAACATAAACAGGAATCCCTTTCTCGCCCAGCGTGCGGGCAAGAGACAAGCCCTGTACATGGCCTTCAATTATGATTGCGCCGGGTTTTAAAGTGTGTGAGTTCAAAGCGAATCTATTTTAATAACTTCTTTATCTGACTGAACAATACAGCGTTTGTATCCTCAAATTCATTTGCGATTAGAGCGGTCATTTTTTCTTTTGAACTTTGGTTAAAGGAAACATCCATCATTGTATCAATCGTGCTGTAAACCTCTTCTATCAACTCCGTTTTTACCATTGCTCCGATATCAATAAACCGTTGGTTGGCTTGCATCATTCGCCCTCCAGTATAGATACATGGATTTCCCAACAAACAAGCCTCGCGAGCCATAGTGTCACCAGAGGATATTACAAAGCGTGAAAAGTAAATCAAAGAATAAAGATGTTTTACCGGTTCTTTGAGAATAATACAATTATCGTTAAACTCGTTAACTAAAGCCTTGTTTTCTATGGATAAAAGTATTTTTATGTCTTTGTTTTTCAAATAGATGACAATCTCTGGTAACAATCCAATGCGGTTATGGTAATTCACGCTTACATTAGCGATTTCGCGGATAAATACATAGCTGTTAGGTTGTAAACCATACTCCTTAAGAATATCATGATTAGGAGTGAAGTAGTTTGGATGTAAGTATGCAAGTTCTTTATATCCTCTATACTTAAAAAAGTTTTTTCCGTTAACTGGCATAAAATCTGGCATCACATCAATATCAGAAAACCATTTGCCCAATAAAAATGTAAAGCGGTATTCGCTATCATCATCGTAATGAAGAATCTTTACTCCAAGTAGTTTACAAGCAATACCAGAAGCTAAACCCTGACAGATAACTAGTTTAATTTTATTTCTACGCAGGAAACGAAACGCCAAATACTCCCTTTGAATAATTGAGAATATCTTACCAAACAAACTTTTGCGATGTGAGCCAAGTCTTGTAATCGTAAATTCCGGCAACTCACTTTTGGCAATTAAATCTAAAACTCCCCGGTGCCGATAAGTTAAATAAACTAAATTCCCCTCTTGGGAAAGAGTATTAATTGAATTTCTAAAAAGATTTACATCAGCAGGGTGCAGTAAATCGAAGAGGATATTCATTGATTAATTATATTTTAACTAACAATGCGAATTAAGGGTTGAAAAAAAGGCACATAAATGCAACGGCTAGCCTACCAAATACATGAACCAGCAAGCCGTTTGTCGATCGAACTTTAGACGCCCTTTGAATGCCAGTTTTCTCCTCAAGCCAGTTGAAGAAAGACTCAATGGGCTGCCTT